>JARICB010000098.1 GCA_029264225.1 Nocardioides sp.
GAAGAAGTTCTTGACGTTGTCGGCCAGCGCCTCACCGTAGGAGTCCTGGCGGGCCAGGATAGCGACGTTGTCGTAGCCGTCCTGGAGCACCAGGTTGGCCATGACCGAGCCCTGCAGCACATCGGACGGGGCGGTACGGAAGTACAGACCCTGGTCGTCGTAGGTGTCGAAGGCGGTGGAGGTGTTGGCGGGCGAGATCTGAGCGACGCCGGCCTGGGTGATCTTGTCGATCACCGAGAGCGAGACGGAGGAGGAGGCCGCACCGATGATGACGTCGGCGCCACCTCGGAGAAGCTTGTCGGTCTCGTTGGGCGCGATGTTGGGCGTGCCATCACCGGAGTCGGCCTTGACCTGCTTGACCGGCTTGCCGTTGACGCCACCAGCAGCGTTGAGCTCCTGGACTGCGAGCTCGACGCCAGCGAACTCCGGCGGCCCGAGGAACGCGAGGTCGCCGGACTGCGGCAGCAACGTGCCGACGGTCAGCGTGCCGTCGCCCTTGGGGATGTCGCCGGTGACCTTCTGGCTGTCCTTGACGGAGTCGACGTCCGGGATCTCGCCGGTGACGTAGTCCTCGGGAGCGTAGGTGTTGTCCTCGCCGTACTGGAAGATGCCGATCGTCGCGGACGAGGGGCTACCGGTCGAGTTGAACTCGATCGGACCGGAGACGCCGTCGTAGTCGATGTCCTTGCCGTCAGCGAGCATGTCGACACAGGTCTGGACGTCGGTGCACTTCTCGCCCTCGGAGGTGACCTCCTTCATCTTCGACGCGATCGCCTTGCCGCTGTCAGCCTTGGCTGCGATGGCCGCCAGAGCCGCCACCACGGTGGCGTCGTAGGCCTCGGGACCGTAGGTGAAGTCCTTCAGACCGGAGTCGACGGTGAGCAGTCGGTCCTTGAACTCGTTGCCGAGCTCGGCGCCCGGGTAGGTCGCGCGGACGCCATTGAGGGTGCCGGGCTCGAAGTCCTTGGAGTAGTCGGCAGTGTTGCCGTCTACGAAGTAGAGCTGGGCACCTTCGCTGCTACCGCTGGTCTCGCTGCTGGCTGCATCGGGGCTGTCGCTGTCAGCGTTGTCGTCACTGCTGTCACTGCCACAGCCAGCAAGGACGAGTGCGCTAGCAACGGCAACGACCCCGAGGCGGGCGCTCATCGTGTTGAGCTTCATGAACCCTCCGGTTAATCAGGTGATGGGTGAACGACAGGTGCCGTTCCCAGGGGCCAAACTAGCGCCAAGAACCCCTGGTTCGACCACACCTGAGCGGCCGTTGCCAAGTTGTGACCTGGAACACTCTCAACCTTGCTCGGTCGCTCGTCCTGCGGGTCCGTGCTTGACCACTCCTTCTGCCACCTCGCCCATCGAGAGTCGAAGGTCCATCGCCGTCTTCTGGATCCAGCGGAAGGCGTCCTGTTCGCTCAGGCCGAGCTGTGCCTGCAGCACGCCCTTGGCCCGGTCGACCGCCTTGCGCGTGGCGAGCGACTCCTTGAGGTCGGTGACCTCCTGTTCGAGCAGCGACACCTCGGCGAACCTGCTGATCGCTACCTCGATCGCGGGCACCAGGTCGCTGCGCTGGAACGGCTTGACCAGATAGGCCATCGCGCCGGCGTCACGGGCCCGCTCCACCAGGTCGCGCTGCGAAAAGGCGGTCAGGATCACGACAGGGGCGATGCGTTGGGCCGCAATCTGCTCGGCGGCGGCGATGCCGTCGAGGATGGGCATCTTCACGTCGAGGATGACCAGGTCGGGCCGCAACGACTGTGCCAGTTCGACTGCCTGCTGGCCGTTGCCTGCCTGGCCGACGACGTCGTATCCCTCCTCACCCAGCATCTCGGCCAGGTCCATCCGGATCAGCGCTTCGTCCTCTGCGATGACGACGCGGCGCGGGGCTGAGGTGGGTGTTACGGCAGGCTCGGTCACGACGCCAAGGTTAGTCGGGTACGGTTTCCTCGCCGGTGGCCCCGGTAGCCCAACGGCAGAGGCGATGCTCTCAAACAGCATTCAGTGTGAGTTCGAATCTCACCCGGGGCACCAGATCAACGTGTACGTCGATAGGCCGGCGCGAAACCGTTGATCGCATCACCCATCCGGTGGATCCGCAGCGCGTTGGTCGAGCCGGGGATCCCGGGCGGGCTGCCGGCGATGATGACCACCAGGTCGCCCTCCTTGACCCGACCAATGTGAAGCAGCGCCTCGTCGACCTGGCGCACCATCTCGTCGGTGTGCTCGACCTCTGCGCCCTGGAAGGTCTCCACGCCCCAGGTCATTGCGAGCTGCGACCTGGTGCGTGCCTCCGGGGTGAAGGCCAGGATCGGGATCGGGCCCCGGTAGCGGGACAGCCGCTTGGCCGAGTCGCCGCTGACGGTGAAGGCCACCAGGAAGGCCGCTCCGACCGCCTCCGCGACCTCTGCGGCCGCCTTGGCGATGATTCCTCCGCGGGTGTGGGGGTTCCAGTCCACGGAGGCCATGTGGTGCAGGCCGTGATTCTCGGTGGAGGCGATGATCCGGGCCATGGTCTGGACCGCCGTGATCGGGTACTCCCCTACGCTCGTCTCGCCGGACAGCATGACGGCGTCAGCGCCGTCGAGCACGGCGTTGGCGACGTCGCTGGCCTCGGCCCGGGTCGGGGCGGGCGCCATGATCATCGATTCCAGCATCTGGGTCGCGACGATGACTGGCTTGGCGTTGCGACGGGCCGTGTCGATGATCCGCTTCTGGTGGATCGGCACGTCCTCGAGGGGACACTCCACCCCGAGGTCGCCGCGGGCGACCATGATGGCGTCGAAGGCCGCCACGATCTCGTCCATGTTCTCGATCGCCTGCGGCTTCTCGATCTTGGCGATGACCGGCACGAAGACGTTCTCTTCACGCATGATCGCTCGCACGTCGTCGGCGTCGGCGGCGCTGCGCACGAAACTGAGGGCGATGTAGTCGACGCCGAGCCGGAGGGCCCAGCGCAGATCGGTGGTGTCCTTCTCGGAAAGGGCCGGCACGGAGACCGCTACTCCGGGCAGGTTGATCCCCTTGTGGTCGGAGACCTTGCCACCCACGATGACTTCGGTGTGTACGTCGGTGTCGGTCACCGAGGTCACGCGCAGCCGCACCTTGCCGTCGTCGATGAGCAGGGGGTCGCCCATCTTCACGTCGCCCGGCAGACCGGCGTAGGTCGTGCCGCACTCATTGACGTCACCGAGCACATTGCGGGTGGTGATGGTGAAGGTGTTGCCACGTTTGAGCTTGACGGGCCCCTCACCGAAGGTCCCGAGCCGGATCTTGGGGCCCTGGAGGTCGGCGAAGATCCCGACGCCGTGTCCCGACTCGTCGCTGGCCTGGCGAACCAGGTGGTAGAGCCGTTCGTGCTCGGCGTGCTCGCCGTGGCTCATGTTCATCCGGGCGACATCCATCCCGGCGTCCACGAGTTCGCGGATCCGTTCCGGGGTGGCGACCGCGGGGCCGAGGGTGCAGACGATCTTGGCTCTACGCACACCTCGACCCTAGCGGACCTTTGATCGTTCCAAAGAGCCGGTTGCTTCTCGTCCGCCCGTCGACTCAGACGACGAGTGGACGTTCGTGCGGCTGGACCGGCGCTGGCAGCGTCGTCGAGCCGGTCAGATAGGCGTCCACCCCGGCCGCGGCGGCCCGCCCTTCGGCGATCGCCCACACGATCAGCGACTGTCCGCGACCGACGTCACCGGCCACGAAGACGCCCTCGACGCTCGAGGCGTACGTCGAGTTGCGGGCCACGTTGCCGCGCTCATCCAGCTCGACGCCGAGCTGTTCGATCAGACCGTGCTGCTCGGGACCGGTGAAGCCCATGGCGAACAGCACCAACTGGGCCGGGATCTCCCGCTCGGTGCCCTCGATCGGCTGGAACCTCGCGTCCACCTCGATCAGCCGCAGAGCCGACACGTGGTCGGCGTCGTCACCGAGGAACTCCGTCGTGGAGACTGCGTAGACGCGTTCACCACCCTCCTCGTGGGCTGAGGAGACCCGGAACGTCATCGGGTAGGTAGGCCATGGCTGCCCCTCCGAACGCGCTTCTGAGGGCTGCGCCATGATCTCCAGCTGGGTGATCGAGCGCGCACCCTGACGAATCGAGGTGCCGAGACAGTCCGCCCCGGTATCACCGCCACCGATGATGATGACGTCCTTGTCGGTGGCCAGGATCTGGTCCTCGACGCTGGCCCCGAGCGCGACCCGGTTGGCCTGCGGCAGAAACTCCATCGCCTGATGGATACCGGCGAGCTCGCGCCCCGGCACCGGCAGGTCACGGGCCACGGTGGCGCCCATGGCCAGCACGACGGCGTCGAAGCGGTCCACCAGCTGCGGACCGCTCAGCTGCCTACCGACGTCGACGCCCGCACGGAAGACGGTGCCTTCACGCTTCATCTGGTCGAGTCGACGATCGAGGTGCTTCTTCTCCATCTTGAACTCGGGGATGCCGTAGCGCAGCAGGCCACCGATCTGGTCGGCCCGCTCGTAGACGGCGACGGTGTGGCCGGCGCGCGTCAACTGTTGGGCCGCGGCCAGTCCGGCCGGACCGGAGCCGATCACCGCGACCGTCTTGCCCGAGAGCCACTCCGGCGGCTGGGGGCGGACGTTGCCCGACTCCCAGGCCCGATCGATGATCGAGACCTCGACGTTCTTGATCGTCACCGGATCCTGGTTGATGCCCAGCACGCACGCGGTCTCGCACGGAGCCGGGCACAACCGTCCGGTGAACTCCGGGAAGTTGTTGGTGGCATGCAACCGCTCGATCGCCCCCTCCCAGTCGTCGCGCCAGACGAGGTCGTTCCACTCGGGGATGATGTTGCCCAGTGGGCACCCCTGGTGGCAGAACGGGATGCCGCAGTCCATGCAGCGTCCGGCCTGGGTCGTGATGATCGGGAGCAGCGCGCGACCGATCCCGTCGGGGTAGACCTCGTCCCAGTCCTTGACCCGTTCCTCGACGGCGCGACGGGGCGCGACCTCTCGACCGTTGTTCAAGAAGCCCTTGGGATCAGCCATGAAGCACCTCCATGATTCGGGCGTTCGCCTGGTCCTCGTCGAGTCCCTCGGCGAGGGCGGCGGCACGCGCGTCAAGCACTCGTTTGTAGTCACGGGGCATCACCTCGGTGAAGCGGTCCCGCGTGTTCTCCCAGTCGTCGAGCAACGCGGTGGCGAGCTCAGAGCCCGTCTCCTCGACGTGCCGGGTGATCAGCCCTTTGACCTCGGCAGCCGCGTCAGCGCTGAGCGGCGCGAGGTCGACGAGTTCGGGGTTGACCCGACCCTCATCGATGTCGAGCAGGAAGGCCCGCCCTCCCGACATACCGGCAGCGAAGTTGCGTCCGGTAGCACCGAGCACCACCACTACTCCCCCGGTCATGTATTCGCAGCCATGGTCACCGACACCCTCCACGACGGCGCTCACCCCGGAGTTGCGGACACAGAACCGCTCCCCCGCCTGACCGCGCAGGAAGAGCTCACCCGATGTGGCGCCGTAGCCGATCGTGTTGCCGGCGATGACCTGCTCGCTGGCCTCGAAGGTGGCGTCCCGGTGCGGTCGGACCACGATCCGACCGCCGGAGAGTCCCTTGCCGACGTAGTCGTTGGCGTCTCCCTCGAGGCGCAGGGTGATGCCGCGTGGGACGAAGGCGCCGAAGGACTGTCCGGCCGAGCCGGTCAGGGTGATGTCGATCGTGCCGTCGGGCAGGCCGGCACCGCGATAGCGCTTGGTCACCTCGTGACCCAGCATGGTGCCGACAGTGCGGTGCACGTTGCGGATCTCCACCTGTGCGCGGACCGGCTCGCCACGTTCGAGCGCGGGTGCGGCGAGCGCGATGAGCTGGCGGTCGAGTGCCTTGTCGAGTCCGTGGTCCTGGGTCTTGGTGCAGCGCAGATCCTGGTCGCCGAACTGCCCGAACTCGCCGTGGCGAGCTGCCTGGTGCAGGATCGGCGACAGGTCGAGGCCGGCAGCCTTCCAGTGGTCGACGGCCCGTTCGAGGTCGAGCGACCCGACCCGCCCGACGGCCTCCTCGAGGCTGCGGAAGCCGAGCTCGGCGAGCAGCTCTCGCACCTCTTGGGCGATGTAGGTGAAGAAGTTGACGACGTACTCCGCCTGGCCGCTGTAGCGCTCGCGCAGGACCGGGTTCTGCGTTGCCACGCCTACCGGGCAGGTGTCGAGGTGGCAGACCCGCTTCATGATGCAGCCCGAGACCACGAGTGGAGCAGTGGCGAAGCCATACTCCTCGGCGCCGAGGAGCGCCGCGATCACCACGTCACGGCCCGTCTTGAGCTGACCATCGGTCTGGACGACGATGCGATCGCGCAGCCCGTTGAGCAGCAACGTCTGCTGGGTCTCGGCCAGGCCGAGCTCCCAGGGGCCACCGGCATGCTTGAGCGAGGTCAATGGCGAGGCGCCGGTGCCGCCGTCGTGGCCGGAGATGAGCACGACGTCGGCGTGGGCCTTGGAGACACCTGCCGCTACGGTGCCGACCCCGACCTCGGCGACCAGCTTGACGTGGACCCGCGCGCTGGGGTTGGCGTTCTTGAGGTCGTGGATCAGTTGGGCGAGATCCTCGATCGAGTAGATGTCGTGGTGCGGCGGCGGGCTGATCAGCCCTACCCCGGGAGTTGAGTGCCGGGTCTTGGCCACCCATGGATACACCTTGTGCCCGGGCAGTTGGCCGCCCTCGCCGGGCTTGGCACCCTGCGCCATCTTGATCTGGATGTCGTCGGCGTTGGTGAGATATTCGCTCGTCACCCCGAACCGGCCGGAAGCGACCTGCTTGATCGAGCTGCGTCGTTGCGGGTCGTAGAGCCGGTCCGCGTCTTCGCCACCCTCGCCGGTGTTCGACTTGGCGCCGAGTCGGTTCATCGCGACGGCGAGGGTCTCGTGCGCCTCCTGGCTGATCGAGCCGTAGGACATCGCACCGGTGGAGAACCTCTTGACGATCTCGCTGACCGGCTCGACCTCGTCGATGCTGATCGGCGCACGTCCCGATGCCTCGGCATCCTTGAAGCGGAACAGTCCCCGCAGCGTCATCAGCCGCTCGGACTGCTCATCGACCCGCGCGGTGTACTGCTTGAAGATCTCGTAGCTGCCCGACCGGGTCGAGTGCTGGAGCCGGAAGACGGTTTCGGGGTCGAACAGGTGCGGCTCGCCCTCCCTGCGCCACTGGTACTCGCCACCGATCTCGAGCTCGCGGTGGGCGGGGGCGATGCCGCCGCGGGGGTAGGCCGAAGCGTGCCGCCGGGAGACCTCCTCGGCGATGGTGTCGAGCTCGATCCCACCGAGTTTGGAGGTGGTGCCGGTGAAGTACTTGTCCACGACGGTCTGCGAAAGACCGACTGCTTCGAAGATCTGTGCACCCGTGTAGGAGGCCACTGTGGAGACGCCCATCTTCGACATCACCTTGAGCACGCCCTTGCCGAGGCCCTTGATCAGGTTGGTGACAGCCTGCTCCGGGTCGACCTTGACGTAGTAGCCCTGCCGCGCAAGGTCCTCGACGGACTCCATTGCCAGGTAGGGGTTGACCGCTGCGGCGCCGAAGCCGACCAGCAGGGCGACGTGGTGCACCTCGCGCACGTCGCCGGCCTCGACCAGGAGCCCGACCTGGCTACGGGTCTTCTCCCGGACCAGGTGGTGGTGCACCGCACCGGTCAGCAGCAGTGAGGGGATCGGGGCCAGCTCGGCCGTCGAGTGTCGGTCGGAGAGCACGATGACTCGAGCCCCACCGGCGATGGCCTCGGAGACCTCGGCGCAGATCTCGTCGAGCCGTCGGGCCATGGCTGCGCCGCCGCCTTCGACCTCGTAGAGGCCGCGGGAGACGTGGGTAATGAAGCCCGGCATGTCGCCGTCGCGGTTGATGTGTCGAATCTTGGCCAGGTCGTCGTTGGAGATGACCGGGAACGGCAGCACCACCTGACGACACGAGGCGGGGGCCGGCTCGAGCAGGTTGGCCTCGGGCCCGATGGTGCCCGAGAGCGAGGTGACGAGCTCCTCACGGATCGCATCGAGCGGCGGGTTGGTGACCTGCGCGAACAGCTGGGCGAAGTAGTCGAACAACAGTCGCGGCTTGTCGCTCAGAACCGCGATCGGCGTGTCGGTGCCCATGGATCCGAGCGGCTCACCAGCATTGTTGGCGACCGGAGTCAGGAGCACGCGCAGCTCCTCCTGGGTGTAGCCGAAGACCTGCTGGCGTCGGGTCACCGACGCGTGCGTGTGCACGATGTGCTCGCGGTCGACAATGTCGTCGAGGTCGATCAGGCCAGCGTGCAGCCACTCGTCGTAGGGGTGCTCGAGGGCGAGCTCGGTCTTGATCTCGTCGTCCTCGATGATGCGGTGCTCGTCGGTGTCGACCAGGAACATCCGGCCCGGCTTGAGCCGTCCCTTGCGCACGATCCTCGCCGGGTCGAGGTCGAGAACCCCGACTTCGGAGGCGCACACGACCAGCCCGTCGTCGGTGACCCAGTAGCGACTGGGACGCAGCCCGTTGCGGTCCAGCACGGCGCCGATCTGGGTGCCGTCGGTGAACACGACACAGGCAGGCCCGTCCCAGGGCTCCATCAGGGCCGAGTGGAACTTGTAGAACGCGCGCCGCTTGGCATCCATCTCGGCGTGGTTCTCCCACGCCTCGGGGATCATCATCAGCACGGAGTGCGGCAGCGACCGCCCACCCATGTGCAGCAACTCCAGCACCTCGTCGAAGGACGCCGAGTCGGAGTGGCCCGGCGTACAGATCGGGTGCAGTCGGTCGAGATCACCGGGGATCAGGTCGCTCTCAAGGAGCGCCTCGCGGGCCCGCATCCAGTTGCGGTTGCCCATGACGGTGTTGATCTCACCGTTGTGCGCGATGAACCGGAACGGGTGGGCCAGCGGCCAGCTCGGGAAGGTGTTGGTCGAGAAGCGCGAGTGGACCACGGCCAGCGCGGAGGCGACGCGTTCGTCGACCAGATCGGGGAAGAAGTCGCCGAGCTGGCCGGTGGTGAGCATGCCCTTGTAGGTCAGGGTGCGTCCCGAGAGTGACGGGAAGTAGGTGTCGGTCTCGTGCTCGGCGCGCTTGCGCAGGCAGAAGGCGAGCCGCTCGAGGGCCATACCCGTGACCCGGGCGCCGGCACCGGCGACGAACAGTTGGACGAAGTTCGGCATCACACTGCGAGCCGTCGCACCGAGGATGTCGGGGTTGACCGGCACCTCACGCCAGCCGAGAACAGCGAGACCCTCCTCGGCGGCGATCTCCTCGATCCGGGCCTGGGTCTTGGCGAGCGCCTCGGCATCGCCCGGGACGAACGCCGTACCGACCGCATAGCTGCCCAGCCCCGGCAGGTCGAAGTCGACCACGTCGCGCAGGAACGCGTCGGGCACCTGCATCAGGATGCCTGCACCGTCACCCGAGTTCGTCTCGGCGCCAGCGGCTCCGCGGTGATCGAGGTTGCGCAGCGCGGTCAGTGCCTTGGCCACGATGTCGTGGCTGGCGACTCCGGTCAGCGTGGCGACGAAGGCCACCCCGCAGGCGTCGTGCTCGTGGCGAGGGTCATAGAGCCCTTGTGGCTGTGGAAACGCATGCGTCATGGGCGTTCTCCCGTCGTCGTTCGCCCAGGGTCCGCCTCGTCGTGACGGAGCGGGGGGCGATGAATATCGCGATCGGCAGGGGACGACGTTGGCCCGAGCAGACGAAATCTATCACCCGTTCGGACCTTCGGGTGCGACCGCGATCTCAGTCGTCAGCAGCCTCGGTGTCGCCAGCCTCGATGTCGACGTCGTCGACCGGCTCCTGGGTGTGGACGACGGTTTCGCGACCGGGCCTCCTGCTGGTGGCCCACACGAAGTAGGCCGCAGCGAGCGTGAACAACACGATCGAGGTCCAGACGTTGAGCCGTAGCCCGAGCACATTGGACAGCTGCACGTCGTCGATGCGCAAGGTCTCGATCCAGCCACGGCCCAAGGTGTAGGCCATGACGTAGAGCGCGACTACCCGGCCGTGACCGAGCTGGAAGCGTCGATCGGCCCAGACGATGAACCCGAACGCGGCCACGCACCACAGGGATTCGTAGAGGAAGGTGGGGTGGAACGTCGCGTTCTCGAGGTAGCCGGCCGGACGGTGAGCGGCGTCGATCTCCAGACCCCAGGGCAGATCGGTCGGCCGACCGAAGAGTTCCTGGTTGAACCAGTTGCCCCACCGGCCCAACGCCTGCGCGATCAGCACTCCGGGCGCCATCGCGTCCAGGAGCGGCAGCAGTTTGATGTGTCGAAGCTTCGCCCCGATGACCACGCCGAGGGCGCCCATCGCGATGGCCCCCCAGATGCCGAGCCCGCCACGCCACAGGTAGAGCGCGGTGACGGGGTTCTTGTCCTCGCCGAAGTAGAGCTGCCAGTCGGTGATGACGTGGTAGAGCCGACCACCGACAAGTCCGAACGGGATGGCCCAGACAGCCAGGTCGCTGACCTCACCGGGGCGGCCACCGCGAGCGATCCAGCGGCGTTCGCCGATCCAGATCGCGACCAGGATGCCGGCGATGATGGAGAACGCGTAGCCACGCAGCGGGAGCGGGCCGAGGTGCCAGACTCCTTGGCTCGGGCTCGGGATGGTCAGGGCAAGGAGTTCGGGCAGGGTCATGGTCGCTTCTCCAGGAGGTAGGCGATGTCGGCCGTCAGCTGGGCGGTCGAGACGTCCTCGTTCCAGTAGGCGATGCCCTCGTCGGCGGCGTTGATGGCCACGATCTGGGTGCCGTGACCGACCTCGTAGCCGCCGCTGGGCAGCTTCTCGCCCTTCTCGACCGCAATGCCGAGCGGCTTGGCGATATCGATGATCGTCGGCAATGGCCCGGTCAGCCCGATGAAGTCCTTGTCGTAGTTGGTGGCGTAGTCGGCCGTCACCTCGCGGGTGTCGCGGGCGGGGTCGGTGGTGATGAACACGACGTCGACATCGGCACGCTGATCGTCGTCGAGGCGGGTCATCGAAGCGGCCAACGTCGACATCACGATGCCGCAGATGTCGGGGCAATGGGTGTAGCCGAAGAAGACCAGCGTCAGCGCCTTGTCGGTGTCGTCGACCAGGCTGTACGGCGCCCCGTCACCGTCGACGAGGGCGGTCGCATCGACCGGGA
>JARICB010000114.1 GCA_029264225.1 Nocardioides sp.
CAGTGATCGCGACGAGCTCCTTCGGGTCAACGCCGAGGCGTTCGCCGCGCACCCCGAGCAGGGCGCGATGGATGAGGAGAATCTGGCAGCCCGGATGGCCGAGCCCTGGTTCGACCCGGCCGGTCTGCTGGTCGCCGTGGAGGGTGAGCGGATGCTCGGCTTCCACTGGACCAAACAGCACTCGCCCGACCTGGGTGAGGTCTACGTCGTCGGTATCGATCCCGCGGCCCAGGGCCGCGGACTCGGGCGCGCGCTGACCCTGGCTGGCCTGCACCACCTGGCCGACCTCGGCGTGAGCGAGGTGGAGCTCTATGTCGAGTCCGACAACGCGCCTGCCCTGGCGACCTACTCGCGCCTCGGCTTCACCCACGCGGAGGCTGACACCCACGCACTGTATCGACGCGAGTGAGGTCAGCTGTCGCGGGAGTAGGAGTCGCTCTCGGTGCTGCGTAACCGATCGTCGGAGGCGGGGTCCTTGGCCGGCAGGACGAAGCGATAGCCGACGTTGCGAACAGTGCCGATGAGCGTCTCGTTCTCCGCTCCGAGCTTGGCTCGCAGGCGACGTACGTGCACGTCGACGGTGCGGGTGCCGCCGAAGTAGTCGTAGCCCCACACGTCCTGGAGCAGTTGCTGGCGGCTGAAGACCCGACCCGGATGTTGGGCAAGGAACTTCAGCAACTCGAACTCCTTGAACGTCAGGTCGAGCGAACGGCCACCGAGCTTGGCGGTGTACGCCGCATCGTCGATGACCACCTCACCCGACCGGATGACGTGCGATGCCGGATCCTGCGCGTCGCGGTCGGCAACCAGCCGACTCAGGCTCAACCGGATCCGCGCCTCGAGCTCGGCAGGGCCGCACGTGTGGAGCACGACGTCATCCATGGCCCAGTCGTGGGCGGCCACTGAGAGTCCGCCCTCGGTGAGCACGAGCAGCACCGGCACGTCCACTCCGGTGGTGCGGATCAACCGGCACAGGTCGCGGGCCTGCGCCAGCTCCTGTCGACCGTCGACGAGCAGGAGGTCGGCGTCGGGAGCATCGAGCAGTGCGCTGCCCTCGGCGGGCAGGATCTTTACCGTGTGACCGAGCAGGGCGAGCGCCGGCAGCACCTCCGCGGAGGACTGGAGGGCGCTGGTCAGCAGCAGCAAAGTGCGCACCGCATCTCCTCCTGACTTTCCTCGATGGGGAAGAATATCGAGCCATGGCCCCCGATACGCAAAAAGCCCACGTTGGTGAGACTGCGGTAACCCTGCGTTACTGGGCGGCAGCGCGCGCGGCGATCGGCGTGGCGAGCGAGGAGTTGCGCCTTGACGGAGCAGCCACGCTGGCGGAGGTGGTGGACCGGGTGGTCGCCGCGCACCCCGGGCCCGACGTGGCCCGCGTCCTGACGGCGTGCTCCGTGCTGATCGGTGATCGGCCCGTGGGATCCAGCGACCCGGCAACCGTTCAGGTGCAGGCGGGCGACACGTTGGAGTTCCTGCCGCCCTTCGCCGGGGGGTAGCCGCGCCCGGCGTCATCGGCCGGATAGAGGCGTCTCACATTATGGAACGACCATCCACAATGCGAGATGGCGGAATGGTGCGTCGGTCTCGACGCTTAGAGTCATCATCATGTTCACGACCATGCTGACCAAGCGCCGCGCAGTGGATCACTGCCGCACGCGCTCGGCGCTGTGTCGAATGTCCTGACGGGTCCGCATTTCACCCCTCTGCTCGTCCACTTCTGACGTGGACCGGCCTGCGAGGGCGGGCTCGTACTTCGCATGCCCTTGGCGGGGGCATGGCCTCGCGCTGTCATCTGATTCGCCATCCCACAGCTGTCCGATCAATCAAGGAGCACCAACGTCATGAGCCGCGAAGACACTCTCGTCACAGCCCAGTGGGTCGAGGACAATCTCGACACCGCCGGGATCGTTCTGATCGAGGTCGACGAGGACACCACGTCCTACGACAAGGGCCACATCCGTGGCGCGATCAAGCTCGACTGGACTACCGACCTTCAGGACCAGATCCGCCGCGACTTCGTCAACAAGGCGCAGTTCGAGGCCCTGCTGTCCACACGCGGTGTCAGCAACGACGACACCGTGATCCTCTACGGCGGCAACAACAACTGGTTCGCTGCCTACGCCTACTGGTACTTCAAGCTCTACGGCCACGGTGACGTCAAGCTGCTCGACGGTGGCCGCAAGAAGTGGGAGCTCGACTCCCGCGAGCTGACCGACGAACTGCCTACCCGCGCCACGACGACCTATGTCGCGCAGGAGCAGGACACGAGCATCCGTGCCTTCCGCGACGAGGTGGTGGCCGCGATCGGCACGCAGAACCTGGTCGACGTACGGAGCCCCGACGAATACTCCGGTCGCCTCCTCGCGCCGGCCCACCTTCCCCAGGAGCAGTCCCAGCGGGCCGGTCACGTGCCGACCTCGGTCAACGTGCCGTGGAGCAAGAACGCCAACGACGACGGCACCTTCAAGTCCGACGAGGCGCTCGCCGCGTTGTACGACGAGGTCGGCTTCGACACCGACAAGGACACCATCGCGCTGTGCCGCATCGGGGAGCGCTCGTCGCTGACCTGGTTCGTGCTGACCGAACTGCTCGGGCGCAAGAACGTCAAGAACTACGACGGCTCGTGGACCGAATACGGCTCCCTGGTCGGCGTTCCGGTGGCCATCGGTGATGAGCCGGGCACGGCCGACGAGGTGCGTTCCTGATGTGCGGCGCAACGCAGGGCGGTCTGCCCCTCGACGGGGTCAACGTCGCGAAGGAAGCCGTCATCCAGGGGCAGGTGACCCGATCGGGGGAGCCGGTCGCCTCGGCCTACGTGCGCCTGCTCGACCAGAGCGGGGAGTTCACCGCCGAGGTGCCGACGTCGGCGACCGGACACTTCCGGTTCTTCGCCAAGGACGGGGAGTGGACGCTGCGCACCCTCGCCCCGAAGGCCGACCCGGTCGACACCCGGGTACTCGCCGCGATCGGCTCCGTGGCCGAGGTCGCGGTAGCCATCTGAACGTCTCGGTGGTTGGGGGGCAAGCGAGCCTTGACCCCTCAACCGCCGAGATCCAGGGAGAGTCGATGTGACAAGTGGAATCCTGATCCTGTGCGCCGCCGTGATCGCGGCGACCGCTTTCGGCCTGCGTCGCAGGAGCACGGACGGCCGGTTCATCCCGCAGCCGGTCCCGCCGACCTGGGCCCTGGTGGCGGAGGCGGTGCCGGCCGGGCTGGGGGAGCGGGCGACCTTGGTCCAGTTCTCGTCCGCCTTCTGCGCGCCGTGTCGCACGACCCGGGTCGTGCTGTCCGACATCGCCGCACGCGAGGACGGTGTGCGGCACCTGGAGATTGACGCCGAGGCACACCTCGACCTGGTGCGGGCACTCGACATCCGGCGCACCCCGACGACGCTCATCCTTGACGCCGAGGGTCGCGAGCTTCTCCGAGCGACCGGGGCGCCGCAGCGCCACCAGGTGCTCGCGGCGCTGCCCGAGTCGGCCGACTCGTGAGCGGCATCGACCCGCGGGGGCCACGCTTCACCGCGAGCGTGACGGTGATCCTGCTGGCTGTGGCGCTGCTCTCCCCGCCCCCGGTCGCTACCGTGCTCGTGGCGGCCCAAGGAGTCTTCTTCCTGCTCGGAACGAGCCTCGGCGTCCACCACACGCCGACCGGCTGGATCTTCCGCATGGTCCTCCGGCCCCGACTGGCTGCGCCGGCCGAGCTCGAAGATCCACGGCCGCCACGATTGCCCAGGCGGTCGGCTTGGCGTTCATGGTGGTGGCGCTGCTCGGCTATCTGACGGGGGCCGTGGTCGTGGCCCAGGTCGCAGTAGGGCTGGGCGTCGTTGCCGCCCTGCTGAACGCGGTCTTCGGATTCTGCCTGGGTTGTGAGTTGTATCTACTGGGCGCCCGGACGATTGGCCCTGCGCGGGGACGGTGAGAAACAATGCGCGACATGTTTCTCCGTCGACGACTGACCCCCACCACGCTTCGCCGTACCGCGGCCATGGCCTGCATCGGAGCCCTGGTGGGCCTTGCTGCCTGCTCCGGCACCGAGGCGGCCGACCCCGACTTCACGGACGGCAAGGGGATCTCGGCCACAGTGCTGCCCCAGATCGCGGCCCCCGGCGAGGAGCCGGAGGCGGCCAACGACGCTGACTACGTCGTCGACGCGACCATCGAAGGTGCCGAGGAGGGCCGCGAGGTCGAGCTCCAGGTCGCCGACGGTGACGACTGGGAGATCGCCGACACCGCCGAGACCGACGCCGAGGGCCGGGTCAGCCTGCGAGTCGCCAAGACCGGCGACCTGCGGGTCGTGGCGGACGGCGACACGCCGGTAGGCATCGAGTTGTCCACCGATGACGCGCCGAAGGAGACCTTCGTCGACGAGTTCGACGCGAAGAACAAGGACTGGGCGACGCGCGACCAGGGCTACGCCGGGGTGCGGATGTGCTCGAAGGCCTCCGACGACGCCCGGGAATGGGTGGACGGTGTGCTGCGGCTGAGCGTGATCGACGACCCGGACCGCGAGAAGTGCCGCTACAAGAAGAAGCAGTACGACTACCGCCTCAACGGCCACCTCGGCAGCGCCTACACGTTCGTCTACGGCCACGCTGCGGCGCGGATCAAGTTCCAGGATCTGCGCGGCCAGCATGGCTCCTTCTGGCTCCAGGGGCTGGGACTGACCCCGACGGGGGACCCGAAGGAAACGGGCGCAGAGATCGACGTCATCGAATTCTTCGGTAACGACCACCCCGAAGGTGGCCTGACCAGTTTTGTCTACTGGCAGCCGAAGAAGGGGTCGAAGACGGCGGGCGGCTGGGTGAAGAACCCGGAGCAGTACGGCGACGACTGGTCCTCCAAGTTCCACGTCTTCTCGGTCGAGTGGACCCCGGAGAAGTATGTGTTCCGCATCGACGGTCAGGTCACCAACACGATCACCGAAGGGATCTCGGGACGCCCTGAGTTCCTGGTGTTGAGCCTGCTGAGCTCCGACTACGAACTCCAGCACCTCAAGGGCGACAAACTTCCCCAGCACATGGACGTCGACTGGGCGCGGGTGTGGGCCGAGCCCACCCCATAGTCGGCGTGGAGCGCCTTCCGGAGCACGCGACTGCGCCTCACCTCCCGACAGGGATAGCGCCATGCGAGCCGTGATCCAGCGCGTCCTTTCCGCCTCCGTCGTCGTCGAGGCCGACACGGTCGCCAGCATCGGCGAGGGTCTGCTGGTGCTGCTGGGAGTCACCCACAACGACACGGCCGTCGATGCCGCCTGGATGGCGCGCAAGATCCGCGACCTCCGGATGTTGCGCGACGAGCAGTCGGTCGGCGACATCGAGGCGCCGGTGCTGATGGTGAGCCAGTTCACGCTGTACGGCGATGCTCGCAAGGGGCGCCGTCCGACCTGGTCGGCCGCAGCCCCGGGGCCGGTCAGTGAACCGCTCTACGACGCCGTGTGCGAGGAACTGAGTCGTCTCGGCACCCGCGTAGAGCGAGGCGTCTTCGGCGCTGACATGCAAGTGTCATCGGTCAACGACGGCCCGGTGACTCTCATCCTTGACTCACCGCATGGAGGGTGATGCGGTGATCGGCTCGCCGCTCGCTACCATATTGGCTGCTGTCCCTAGAGAGGCTCCTTGTCTGTCATGACCCAAACCCACGCCGACTACCAGCTGAGTCAGCTCGACCAGCTCGAAGCCGAGTCGATCCACATCTTCCGTGAGGTCGCCGCCGAGTTCGAAAAGCCAGTGCTGATGTTCTCCGGTGGCAAGGACTCGATCGTCATGCTCCGGCTCGCGGAGAAGGCCTTCTTCCCTGCGAAGCTGCCCTTCCCCTTGCTCCAGGTCGACACCGGTCTGGACTTCGACGAAGTCCTCGCGTCCCGTGACTCCTGGGTCGAACGACTCGGGTGTCGGATGATCGTGGCCACCATCGATGAGGCGATCGCAGCCGGTCACGTCGTCGACGACGGCAAGACCAGCCGCAACCGCCAGCAGATCGGCACGCTGCTCGCCGCGATCGAGGAGAACGGCTTCACCGCCGCCTTCGGTGGCGGCCGGCGTGACGAGGAGAAGGCCCGGGCCAAGGAGCGGGTCTACTCCCACCGCGACGAGTTCGGCCAGTGGGACCCCAAGATGCAGCGCCCCGAGCTGTGGAGCCTCTACAACGGCCGCATCCACGCCGGTGAGCACATGCGCATCTTCCCGCTCTCCAACTGGACCGAGCTGGACATCTGGCACTACATCCATCGCGAGCAGATCGAGATCCCCTCGATCTACTTCGCCCACGAGCGCGAGGTCATCGAGCGCGACGGCATGCTGCTCTCCGTCGGGGCCGAGATCCAGCCGAAGGCTGGCGAGCAGGCCGTGCGAAAGATGGTGCGATTCCGCACCGTGGGTGACCGTACCCAGACCGGGTGCGTCGAGTCCGAGGCAGGCGACACTGCCGCCATCATCGACGAGATCGCCATCGCTCGGGTCACCGAGCGCGGTGCCACCCGTGGCGACGACCGGTTCTCCGAGGCAGCCATGGAAGACCGCAAGAAGGAAGGCTACTTCTGATGGCCAGCACCGAGTCCCACAATCCTGACGACATGGACCTGCTCCGGTTCGCGACCGCAGGGTCGGTCGACGACGGCAAGTCGACCCTTATCGGTCGTCTGCTCCTCGACTCCAAGTCGATCTTCGAGGACCAACTCGAGGCAGTGGAGACGACCAGCCAGTCCAAGGGCTACGACTACACCGACCTGGCGCTGCTCACCGACGGACTGCGTTCCGAGCGCGAGCAGGGCATCACGATCGACGTGGCCTACCGTTACTTCGCCACGCCCACCCGCAAGTTCATCATCGCCGACACCCCGGGCCACATCCAATACACCCGCAACATGGTCACCGGAGCCTCTACCGCCGACGTGGCGATCATCCTCGTCGACGCCCGCAAGGGGGTGCTCGAGCAGACCCGTCGCCACGCCTTCCTGTCCGCGCTGCTGGGCATCACGCGCCTGGTCG
>JARICB010000071.1 GCA_029264225.1 Nocardioides sp.
GCGACCAGCAGGACTGCGAGCAGGATCCGAGTCATGGGAGCACACTAGAACGTGTGGTCATGGCAGCCATCCCTTGACGTCGTTGACCCGGTCGCCGAGCCAGTCCTTACCCCCGTTGTAGGCGTCCTTCGCCTCCTGCACGCTGGCGTCGAACTCCTGCTTCACCTGATACTTGATCTCGTCCTTGGCCCAGTCGAACGCCATGTCGTTGGCGTCCTGGGTGCGACCCTGGGTCAGCGTCGGCTCATCGCCCTGCACGATCTTGGTCAGAGCGCTCAGTGACTCGGGGTTGGTCTTCGGGTCGAAGTAGGACGTGTGGTTGTCGACCCCCTTGCCCACCTCATCGGCATGGAACTCCGAGCCGGGCGCCACCGGGAACACCTTGGCACCGAAGTCGGCCTGGGCAGGGTCCTTGCCCATACCGATGTCGCCGTCCCTGCCCAGCCAGGTGACGAAGTCGTTGTCGGCGGCCCCGACGTAGACCTTGCCCTTGGCCATGCCGAGGTCATCGACGCTGTTGACGTCGTCACCACCGGCACCGGGGCTGCCGATCAGGGCCAGCGAATCTGCGTTGAGGCCGAAGTCGTGGGCGGCATGAGAAGCGGTGGTGGAGCCGTAGCTGTGGCCGATCACTGTCAGATTGGACTTCTCACCCTGGTCGGTCGCGCGGAGCCCGTCGACGAAGTTGGCGAGGTTCTCCCCACCTGCCTTGGCCTTGCCCTCGTTGATGACGCTGCCCATGTCGAGGCCGTCCCCGGCCCAGTCGAGAGCGTTCTCCGGGTTCCAGTTGGGGGCGTCGTAGCCCATCCACGCGATCGTCGCTGCCGACTCCCCGTTCTGCATCGCCTTCTGCTGCAGGGTGTAGGCGTCGGCGCCCTGGCCGGCGATGCTGGTGCCGTCGTTGAGAATGCCGGGCACGATCACTGCGGTGTTGTCGGCCGTGTCTGGGTCGCCGTAGCTGACGGCCACGGCGCCGTCGCCGCCGAAGGCGCCCGGCTGATAGACGATCAGGTTGACGTCGGTCGTGGTGTCGGGCGGATTGGCCAGCAACGGCAGATCCAAGGACTTCTGCGCCTCCTTGGCGCGGTCGAGCACCTTCTGCTCCGCCTTGCTCAGGTCTTCCCCGGCATCCTGCTTGGCGGTGAGGTGGTCGATGTCGCGGTCGACCGAGGAACGGTTGGCGTCGTCACGGTCACCCGTCGGGATGCCGTCGGTGTTGCCGACCAGGTCGGGGTCGCTGGTCTTGAGCCCCTCGCGTTCAGTCTCGCTGAGGCCCTTCCACCACTCGTTGATGGCCTCCGGGTCGCCGCCGAGCCGGGTCAGTGCCTTGCGCAAGGACGCGATGTCGGTCGTGTCTCGTTCGGCCGCGTCCTGGCCCTCGCTGGTCGAGTCGACTGCTTGGAAAGCGGCGATCAGGGCGTCCTCCGCGGCGGTGACGTCGTCCCACAGCGTGACTATCTCGTCGTTGATCCCGTCGGCCCTGACCTGGAGAGCGTCTGCCTGCGCCGTCAGGGTGGCGATGTCGTCGGCGGTGGACTGTCTGATCTTGAGGGTCAGGTTGTCGATATCGGTGTTGAGCACTCCGCTGCGGCGGACCAGATCGGCGCGGGTGGCCGTCAACGCCACGATCTTGTCGACGTAGGTGTCGCAAGCCGTGGCGACCCGGGTCAGGGCGGTGGAGGCTGCATCGGTGTCGTTACCGACGTTGGTCATCGCGTGATCGGCGGCCTCAGCGGCGTCGCCGGTCCAGTCGTCCGGGGCGCCGTCGGCCCTCATCTGCTCCGAGACGTCTGACATCGTGGTCGCGCTGGCACGCAGTGCTGTGGTGACGCTCGCCGCGGCAGCGTCCGCCTCCAGGTCGTGGATGGTCTCGATGGGTGCGGGCAGCATGATCGCGGTCATGGCAGTTCACCCTCGGTCGGTGAGAGGTTGCGGTTGGTCCAGGTCAACAGGTGCGAACTGCGCTCGACGGCATCCTGGTCAGAGATGCTGAACAGCATTGCGGTCTCCCGCAACGCATCGCCGTGGTCGCGCGCGGCGGTCTCGAGTCGTTTGATCTCGGTCGTCCAGGTCTCGAGGAACACCCCGGCCGCGCTGGCGACTCGTGGCCCGAGGTGCGTGGTGTCGATATCGGTAAGCGATTTGGCGGAGCCTCGGATCATCTCGCTGGTCTCTTCCCACGTCACGGCCGTGGAGTTGAGCGTGGCGAGGTAGAGGTAGATGCTCATCGCTCGGCCTCCAGTTCGGCAAGGAGATCGGCCGGCACATAGAGCGGGTCGCTGGTGAGGGTGAGGGAGACCGCGTCGTCGGCTGCGCTGGCGATCAGTTCGAACGGACCGGCAACGCCTCGCAACTTCGGGCTGCCGTCGGTCGCTGCGCGTGGCTCCCAGCCGAGCTGGATCAGCAGATTGGCGACGTCTCGCAGGAGCGTTACGCCGCCCGCCGGACCGAGGTTGGCGTAGCTGATCGACGCGACCCAGCGGCGTACCTCTGGATGGGCCTGGCTCCACCAATAGTCCGCCCGGGTCGATGGCTCGTGTCCCAGGCTGCGGCTGAGGGTGTCGAGGACCGTGGCCGAGTGTTGCTGGAGCGCCCGGCACTGGGCAGGCGTTGCTCTCGGTTGATCGAGGATCGGCTCCACGGCCGGAAGCAACACGATGTTGACGTCGGGATGCCGCTCGCGCAGCACCCCCATCATCGGGTCGGCTGCGACGACGTCTTCGGGGTCCATGGCTACAGGGTCACCATCTGGAGCGAACCCAAACCTTTCGTTCCATTGCTGTGGACAAAGCCTCCGTCGCCGGGGGGTCTTCGGGCCCGAGTCGTTGATGAGCGAAGGAGGCCGCATGTGGCTCGCGCCGGTAGAGATGAACGTGGTCGTGTTGGTGCTCGCAGCCGGTAACTGTGCGCCTGGGCGTTCTCACACCGCAATCTGGCTGCGGCTCACCGAGCTTCGAGACCATTTCCCTAGGTTCGTGACCAATGCTTGGGGGGCCCACCTAGGAATTCACCGGCGGGCCGGTGAATTCCTAGGAGGCAGCGAACAGCGAGCCGGGGGTACCCACCGCGCGGGGTGGCCTATCTCGACACGGTGCGAGCGCAGGTTGTGGTCGGTGACCAGCCCCAGAGTGGCGCCGTGGACTTCTACTCGGCCTATGACCAAGGCTTCGCCCGCGTTGCAGCCATCACGCTGCCTGTAGCGATCGGCGACCCGGCGGCCAACGCCTACCGTGTCATCGAGCAGGCGAAGGCGGCCGCTGCCGAGCACGTGGGCGTCGCGGTGTTCCCCGAGCTCGCGCTCAGTGGCTACTCGATCGACGACCTCTTCCTCCAGGACCCGCTGCTCGACGCAGTGGTGGCCGCCATCGAGGAGATCGTCGAGGCCAGCGCCGAGCTACTCACTTTGTTGGTCGTCGGCGCCCCGCTGGTGAAAGGCAATCGCGTCTACAACTGCGCCGTCGTGATCCACCGCGGGGAGATCCTCGGCGTGGCGCCGAAGTCATACCTGCCGAACTACCGGGAGTTCTACGAGCGCCGCTGGTTCGCGCCGGGCGATGATCAGCACGGGCAGTTCATCACCGTAGGTGAGGTCGAGGTGCCGTTCGGTCCCGACCTGATCTTCTCCGCGACAGACGTGTCCGGCCTCCACCTCCACGCCGAGGTGTGTGAAGACATGTGGGTGCCGATCCCGCCGAGTGCGGAGGCGGCCCTGGCCGGGGCCACGGTCCTTCTCAACCTGAGCGGCAGCCCGATCACGGTCGCCCGCGCCGAGGACCGGCGGCTACTGGTGCGGAGCGCGAGCGCGCGCTGCAACGCGGCCTACCTCTACGCGGCCGCCGGGCAGGGCGAATCGACCACCGACCTGAGCTGGGACGGTCAGACGCTCGTCTACGAATGCGGCGACCTGCTGGCCGAAGGCGAACGTTTCGCGGCAGGCGCCGTCCGCACGACCGTCGACATCGACCTCGATCGGATGCGTCAGGAGCGCCTACGCCAGGGCAGCTTCGACGACAACCGGCGGGGCGCGAGCGGTGACGACCAAGCGTTCCGCACCATCGAGTTCACCCTCGAACCGCCCGCCGGTGACATCGGTCTGATGCGCAAGGTCGACCGCTTCCCGTTCGTGCCCGACGACCCCGAGCGGCTCGCGCTCGACTGCTACGAGGCCTACAACATCCAGGTCTCAGGCCTCGAGCGACGACTGACCGCCATCGGTACGCCGAAGGCCGTGATCGGTGTCAGCGGGGGCCTCGACTCCAC
>JARICB010000200.1 GCA_029264225.1 Nocardioides sp.
ATCAACGTCAACTACAAGTACCTGAGTGACGAGCTGCGGCATGTTTACGCCAACTCCGAGTCGGTATTCGCGGTGGTCGGCCCCCAGTTCGTCGAGGCGCTCGAGGAGATCCGCCCGTCACTGACCGACCTGCGTGAAGTGCTGGTCATCGGAGAGGAGTACGACGCCGCGATCGCCGCGGCCTCCGCCGAACGGCCTGACGTGGTCCGTAGCGAGGACGACCACTACATCATCTACACCGGTGGAACCACGGGCTTGCCCAAGGGTGTGGTCTGGCGGCAGGAGGACATCGTCCGCGGCGCCCTCAACGCTCTCAGGTACGGAGCCCCGATCGACTCGATCGAGCAGCTCGGCAGAGAGGCCGCCGCGGCGGAGAACGATATCCGTCTGTCCACCTGCGGTCCTATGATGCACGCAGGCAGTCAGTGGATCATGGGATGCTGTTTCGTCACCGGGCAGACCTTCGTCCTCTACACCGAGCCGAGTTTCCATGCCGAGAAGATGCTCGACCTCGCTTCGGAAGCCAAGGTCAGCATGCTGTCGGTCCTCGGGGACGCCATGGCCCGCCCGATCGCGGAGGCGCTGATCGCAGATCCCGACCGGTGGGACATGTCGAATTTGCTCGCTCTGGCCAACGGCGCCGCACCGGTCTCGCCGGCCGTGAGGCAGCAGTTGCGCGAGGCGCTGCCCGGCAAGATATTCACCGACTCCTACGGCTCATCCGAGGCCGGGACCGCCGGGATCATCGTCGATGACGGCAACGACCGCGCTGCGCCGCGGTTCCAGGTCGGGGCGGAGGTCACTGTGCTCGACCAGGACTACAACATCTGCGCACCCGGCGAGATCGGGATCCTCGCTCGCGGCGGCAGTCTACCCCTCGGCTACCTCAACGACCCCGAGAAGACCGCGGCGACCTTCATCGAGAAGGATGGCGCGCGCTGGGCGCTCTCCGGCGACATGGCGATGATCGAGGAGGACGGTCTGATCACGCTCCTGGGCCGCGGGTCGCAGACGATCAACTCCGGCGGTGAGAAGATCCACCCGGAAGAGATCGAGGGCGTCCTGAAGTCACACGACGCAGTTCTCGACGCGGCGGTGGTCGGCACCCCGCATGATCGGTGGGGCCAGGCCGTCACCGCGCTGGTGCAACGCCGACCGGGCGGCACGGTGACCGAAGAGGAGTTGGAGGCGTACGTACGCACCAAGATCTCTAAGTACAAGGTGCCCAAAGAAATCATCATCGTTGACCGGGTCCCCCGTACCCCCTCGGGCAAGGTCAGCTACCCGGACGCGTTGAAGGAGGCCAAGGACGCACTCGGCATCGACGCCTGAGCGGGTCCGTGCGGTCCGGTCGGCCGGACTCCTCAGTGGGCCGGCCGGGCCAGCCCGGTTTTTGCCAGCGCCATGTCGATGAAGCCGGGCACTTTCTTGGCGAGACCGATTCCGACGTGGCCGCCGTCGTAGACCAGTACCTCGGGGTAGTCCCAGTGGGCGATCATCGGTGCCACGTGGTCGGAGTAGTCGACGAGTCGGTCGACGATGCCGGCGTACATGAAGCGGGCCTCCCACGGCACTACCGGTGACAGCTTGAGGGGTGAGATCATCGACGACAGTCGTGCACCGGCCTCGAAGTTCTGCACCCGCAGGTCGTAGCCGGTTCCGGTGCCGTGGTGGGCTTCGAGCAGCATCACCAGGTCGACGGGGGCGACGCCGAGAATGGCGCACTTGAGGTCGGCTTCCAAGCTGGCGACGAGCGCTGTGGTGAAGCCACCCATCGAGATCCCTTGGATGCCGATCGGCTGACCCGGTTGCTGCTCGCGCACCCACGCGATGGTCCGGCGCACGTCGTTGACGCTCTGCAAGGCGCCGTGCAGGTTGTGCATGACGCTCTCGGAGGGGTAGTTGCCGGGGTCGCCCTTGGGTGAGCGTAGGCCGTGTAGGGGCAGGATCGGCTGGATGACATTAAGTCCCAGTTCGTGGTGCAGGTGATGCGAGCGGAACAGTCGCAGGTCCATCTTGGGCTTGCCCATTCCGGCGCCGTGCACGTTGACCACCCAGGGTCGTGGCTCGTCGTGCTGCAGTAACCAGGAATGCACGGTGCGGTTCTCGACGAACTCGTTCCACCGTTCGGCGGAGGGGTCCGCGGCGTAGGGCTCGTAGGCGGTTTGGAACTTCAGGTGTTGGAAGCTCTTATTTCCGACCCGTGTCTCGCTGACCGCCCAGTCCTCGGGTGCCTGGGGATCGGCGTGGGCGAGACGGGGGTTGTCGAGCCACCCGGCCTCGTCGTACGCCGCGATCGCCGTGTGTGCGTCGGCGAGGATATTCCGCATATACGCCTCGGAGCGGCGGGTCCGGATGACCCGGAATCCCGCGAGAACAGCCTCGTCGAGGAGCGACTGGCTGCCCTGCTCGGTGAGTTGGCGGAGGTTGTCGACAGTCCAGTGCTTCGGATTGGTGAAGTGCCACGGAGTGAGTGGCCGAGGTCGCGGAGCTATCCGAGTGCGGATGGTGCGCTGACTGTCAGATGTTGCGCTCATCTGCCCAGTGTAATCGCTATTTTTAAGTAATGTGGCCACAAAGTTGATCTGGCCGCTTGTCCGGCCATGTTCGCTCGGTCCGGTCGGGCGGTGAGAGCGGAGGGATTATTCATGGCGCTGATCGTTCGACGTGACTTCCGCCGCTACTCCCCACGCCTGCCGGCGGGCTTCAGTCAGGGCCTCCAACGACGTTCTGGCTGGTAGGTTCTTCACATGCCGCAACTCATCATCGCACTGCTCGCGATTTGGCTCATCCTCAGCATCATCGGATTCGTCGTCAAGGGTCTTGTTTGGCTCGCCGTCATCGGAATCATCCTTTTCCTTGGGACCGCAGCGTGGGGTTTCGTCAAGCGGGAGACGTTCGGCCGCCGTTAGATCGCCGGCCGCCGTCAGACGTGCTGCCCGCCACCCCGTGGTGGCAACTCAACTCGGTCCCGGTCCGGGGCGCCCGCCTGAGCAGCCTCGGGTCATGAGCGCACTCACGTCGCACGAGCCCGGGACGACGGACGAGATCATGATCCGGATGCGGTCCGTCATCCCCTTCGTAGCTCTGGGCGGGACCGCGGTCATCGTGGGCGGCCTGGTGGCCGCCGTGACGCGCCCGCTGG
>JARICB010000226.1 GCA_029264225.1 Nocardioides sp.
TCTCCGAGCGGGCCGCGTTCGCCCGGGCGCTCTTCGAGGCCGGGCTGACGCTCGTCGGACCCAGCGCCGAGGTGATGGAACAGATGGGCAAGAAGGACGCTGCCCGCGAGATCGCCATCGCTGCCGGGGTGCCGGTCGTGCCGGCGTACTCCCTCGACGCCGACCCCGACGGCCTCGCCTACCCGGTGCTGGTGAAGGCCGCGGCCGGTGGCGGCGGCAAGGGCATGCGGATCGTGCGCACCCAGCAGGAGTACGCCGAGGGGCGGGCCGCAGCCGCCCGCGAAGCCACCACGGCGTTCGGCGACGACACCCTGCTCATCGAGAAGTACGTCGAGCGTGGCCGGCACATCGAGGTCCAGGTCTTCGGCGACTCCTACGGCAACGTGGTGCACCTCTTCGAGCGCGACTGCTCCACCCAGCGGCGTCACCAGAAGGTGCTCGAGGAGGCACCCGCGCCTACGATCACCGCGGCGCAGCGCGCGTTGGTCACCAGCAGTGCACTCGCGCTCGCCGGCCAGGTCGGTTACACCAACGCCGGCACCGTGGAGTTCCTGCTCGACGTGGACTCGGGCGAGGTCTACTTCCTGGAGATGAACACCCGGCTCCAGGTCGAGCATCCGGTGACCGAGGAGATCATTCGCATCCGTGGCGAGCGGGTCGATCTGGTCGAGATCCAGTTGCGGGTCGCGACCGGTGAACCCCTCGGCTTTACCCAGGATGACGTCGCCGTCGAGGGCCATGCGATCGAGGCCAGGATCTATGCCGAGGACTCCTTCGGAGGCTTCCTGCCACAGGCCGGCAGGGTCACCACGAGCACCTGGCCACACCAGCTCGAGACCGACGATCTGCGGGTCCGGGTCGACCATGCGCTGTTCGACGGTCAGGAGGTGTCGACCTCCTACGATCCGATGCTGGGCAAGGTGATCACTTGGGGACGCACCCGCGAGGACGCTCGCGCAGTGATGATCCAGGCGCTCGACTTCACCCAGATCCAGGGGCTGACGACGAATACCGGCTTCGTGCGCACCCTCGTCGCCGGTGAGGAGTTCCGCGACGCCGCTATCGATACCGCCTGGTTGGATCGACACGAGGTGCCGGCCCCCAGCGCTGAGACTCCCCGCACACTGGCCGCCCTGGCGCTGGCTCCGAGTGCCGGTGAAGCCTGGAGCGCTGATCCGTGGTGCGCCGACGGCTTCCGGCTCGGCGGCGAATCGGCCCCGACTCTGGTCGAGGTGGACGAGCTCGTGGCGGTGCGGCCCGGTCGCGTGGGGGACCACGCGGTCGTCGTGCACGGCCGGATGCCGAAGCATGGCGCTCAGCACATCCATGCCGAGGTCGATGGTGAAGAGCACGGGGCCGTCGTGAACCAGGCCGGGCACACCATCGAGGTCATCCACCGCGGCCAGCGCCACCTCTTCGAGCGCCCCGACCCGTTCGCCGACCACGGCCCCGTGGCCGGTGACGGCACCATCCGCGCGCCGATGCCCGGCACCGTCCTGGCGGTCAACGTCGAGGCCGGTCAGCACGTCGTCGAGGGTGAGACGCTGGGAGCTATGGAGGCGATGAAGATGGAACTCTCGCTGAAGGCGCCGTTCGCCGGCACCCTTATCGAGGTGACCGCGAGCGTCGGGCACCAGGTCACGCTCGGCGCCGCGCTGTTCGTCGTGGAGGCGGATCTCGATGTCTGAGCCGCTGCCGAGCACGGTCACCATCTACGAGGTCGGGCCCCGAGACGGCCTTCAGAACGAAGCCGCGATCGTGCCTGTCGAGGCCAAGGCCGAGTTCGTCCGCCGTCTGGTGGCGGCTGGGCTGCCGATCGTCGAGGCGACCAGCTTCGTGCACCCTACGTGGGTCCCGCAGTTGGCCGACGCCGCCGAGTTGATGACCATGCTGGGCGGAGCCGGGAAGGCGATGCCCGTGCTGGTGCCCAACGAGCGCGGCCTCGACCGCGCCCTGGAGCTCGGCCTGGAGCACATCGCCATCTTCGGCAGTGCTACCGAGACGTTCGCCCGCAAGAATCTCAATCGTGGTCTGGACGATCAGTTCGCGATGTTCGAACCGACGGTGACCCGGGCGCGCGCCGCAGGACTCGACGTACGCGCCTATGTCTCCATGTGCTTCGGCGACCCGTGGGAGGGGGCGGTGCCGATCGACCAGGTGGTCAGCGTCGGCAAGCGGCTCTTCGATCTCGGGGCCAGCCAGCTCAGCATCGGCGACACCATCGGTGTTGGCACCGTCGGCCACGTCAAGGAGCTGATCGCTGGCTTTGATGCGGCCGGAATGGCCCCCGACCACCTGGCGATGCACTTCCACGACACCTACGGCCAGGCTCTTGCCAACGCCTACTCCGCCCTCGAAGAGGGCATCACCACCTTCGATGCCAGCGCCGGTGGACTGGGCGGTTGCCCCTACGCCCGGAGCGCCACCGGCAACCTCGCGACCGAGGATCTGGTGTGGATGCTCAACGGTCTGGGCATCGAGACGGGAGTCGATCTGGACGCCGTCGTGGCGACCAGTGTGTGGATGGCCGAACTGCTCGGACGCCCCAGTCCCAGCGCCGTGGTCCGCGCGCTGGCACAATCACCGGCATGAGCCGCGTCGTCTATCTCCATATCGGCGCCCCGAAGACCGGGACGACCTACCTGCAGGACCGGCTGATGCTCAATCAGACGGCGCTGTCCGAGCACGGTGTGACGATCCCGACCAAGAACCGGTTCGTCGACGCCGACCTGTTCCACTTCCGCGCGGCGCTCGACCTGCTCGACCAGGACTGGGGTGGCGCGCCGGGTCACGCCGTCGGCTCGTGGGACACGATGGTCAAGCGGATCCGGCGCACCCGGGGCACCGCGATTATCAGCCACGAGATCTTGGCGCCGGCCCACCCCGACACGATCGCCCGGGTAATGAACGACCTCTGCGACAGCGAGGTTCACATCGTCTACTCCGCGCGCGACCTCGGT
>JARICB010000239.1 GCA_029264225.1 Nocardioides sp.
TGCGACCAACCTGGAGGAGAAGGCGATCAGCCTGATCGGCCGTCCGCTCTACGAGGCGTTCGTCAAGGGCTACACCGCCAAGCAGTGGCAGACCGACCCCAAGGAGCTCAGCGCATCGATCATTACGCGCCTCCCGGTTCGCTACACCTTCGACAACCGCTACTTCAATGACACCTACGAAGGTCTCCCGGTCGACGGCTACACCGCCTGGCTGACCCGGATGGCCGACCACCCCAACATCACTGTGCAGCTCGACACCGACTGGTTCGACGTGCAGGACGAGTACAAGGGCAAGGTGCCGGTCGTCTACACCGGCCCGGTCGATGAATACTTCGACAACTGCGAGGGTCGACTGTCGTGGCGCACCGTCGACCTCGAGCAGGAGACCGTCGACGTCGACGACTACCAAGGCACCGGGGTCGTCAACGCCAACGACCAGGACGTGCCGTGGACGCGGGTACTGGAGTTCAAGCACCTGCACCCCGAGCGCACCTACCTGCCGGGCAAGTCGATCGTCGTGCACGAATACAGCCGGGCGGCCGAGCCCGAGGACGAGCCCTACTACCCGATCAACACCACCGAGGACCGGGCCAAGCTGCTGAAATATCGCGACCTGGCCAAGCAGGAGCCTTTGGTGCTCTTCGGTGGTCGCCTCGGCACCTACAAGTACCTCGACATGCACATGGCCATCGGCTCTGCGCTGTCCATGTTCGACAACAAGCTCAAGCCGCACTTCGCTGACGGAGTGCCGCTCACGAGCGGAGGAGTGGACGAATGAGCCAGACCGTGACCCGCTTGCTGCAGCGGCAGATCCTGCCGATCGACAAGGACACCGACGTCTTCGCTCTGTACGTCGACCTCGAAGAGGCCAAGCTCGACACCTCCCGTCATGAGGTAGGTGGCAACCGGTCCGCCAAGGACCTCAACAACGCCGCGATCCGGCAATCGACCTCGACGGGGCGCAAGCTGCACCCCGACCAGATCCTGTCCCGGACGGCACTGCGGATCCCGCAGGGCCAGCAGCTCTCCTTCGGCAGCTACTTCAACGCCTTCCCCGCCTCCTACTGGCGACGCTGGACCATCGTTGACAAGGTGCGCCTTACGGTCAGCCTCAAGGGCGCCGGTGCTGGCGTCACCGTCTACAAGTCGATGGCTGCCGGGCACTCCCAGCGTGTCGACGCGGGCACCGTCGAGGGCGACTCGGGCACGTTCGTCTTCGACCTCACCCTGACGCCCTTCGTCGACGGCGGCTGGTACTGGTACGACGTCGTCGCCGGTGACGAGGACGCCGTCGTGGAGTCTGCCGAGTGGACCGCCGAGGTCCCCGAGGAGCGCAGCGAACACGGCACCGTCGACATCTGCATCACGACGATGAACCGCCCCGACTTCTGTGCCAAGCTGCTCGCCCAACTCGGCGAGGACGACACGTTGCGTCCCTACCTCGACACCGTCTTCGTCATGGAGCAGGGCACCCAGCCGGTCACCGAGTCAGAGTTCTTCGGTGACGCCGAGCAGTTGCTCGAGGATCGGTTGCGCGTCATCGTGCAGGGCAACCTCGGTGGCTCCGGTGGCTACGCCCGCGGCCAGCTCGAGTCGGTCCGCAAGGGCACCGCGACCTATGCCCTGATGATGGACGACGACGTGGTCTGCGAGCCGGAAGGCGTCGTACGCGCCGTCACCTTCGGCGACCTCGCCAAGCGCCCGACCATCGTCGGCGGCCACATGTTCTCCATCTACTCCCGCTCCCGGCTGCACTCGTTCGGCGAGATCATCCAGCCGTGGCGCTTCTGGTGGCAGACCCGTCTCGACGGCTACAGCGACTGGGACCTGGCTGCGCGCAACCTGCGCTCGTCCCGGTGGATGCACAAGCGGGCCGACGTCGACTTCAACGGCTGGTTCATGTGCCTCATCCCGCGTCCGGTGCTGGAGGAGATCGGGCTGTCGCTGCCGCTGTTCATCAAGTGGGACGACTCCGAGTTCGGCCTGCGCGCCAAGGCCGCCGGTTACCCCACGGTGACGTTCCCGGGGGCCGCGGTGTGGCACGTGCCGTGGACCGACAAGAACGACGGTGTGGACTGGCAGTCCTACTTCCACCAGCGCAACCGCTTCATCGCTGCGCTGCTGCACTCGCCCTACCCACGTGGTGGCCGGATGGTGCGCGAGAGCCTCAACCACCAGATCAAGCACCTTGCCTCGTTGCAGTACTCGACTGCCGAGCTGCGGCACCTGGCTCTCGAGGACATCCTGGCCGGCCCCTACGCGCTGCACGACGAGCTGGCCAGCAAGCTGGGTGACATCAACGCTTTCCGCAAGCAGTTCAGCGACGCCCAACTGCACGCCGATCGCGACGACTTCCCGCCCGTACGTCGCAAGAAGCCGCCGAAGAAGGGCAAGAGCGACATCGAGATCCCGAGCCGCCTCGGGACGCTCATCGCAGCCGGCCTGGCCCCCATCCGCCAGTTGCGACCGCTGCGCCCCATGTCGCGCCAGTTCCCGGAGGCGGAGCTCGCCGCCCAGGACTCTGCCTGGTTCAACCTGGTCAAGTACGACTCGGCCATCGTCTCCATGAACGACGGCTCATCCGTCGCTCTGTACCAGCGAGACCCCGATCGCTACCGCGACCTGCTCAAGCGCACCGTCGAGATCCACCGCCGCTTCAGCCGTGAGTGGCCGCGACTGGCCCAGGAATATCGCGACGCCCTCGGCGACATCACCTCACCCGAAGCCTGGGAAAAGACGTTCGAGCCGTGGCTCGACACGACCCAGGAGACTCCTACGAAGCCGACCGGCGTATGAGTACTACCGCCGCCACCCGCTCGTCCGGCGCTCGTCCGACCCCGGAGGAACTGGAGGCGTTGCCGCTCCTGCCGCCTTCGCGCTCGGGGCTGGCCGAGGTGGTGCGACGGCGCTACCTGCTCACGATGCTGGTTCGCAACGACATTCAGTCGCGCTACCAGGGCACGGTCCTGGGCTGGATGTGGAGCTATCTGCAGCCGGCCATCCGGTTCTGCCTGTTCTACTTCCTCTTCCAGGTCATGGTGGGGCGAGGTGGCAACATGGAGAACTTCGCCGTGCACCTCTTCTCCGGCATGGTCATCGTGCACTTCTTCACCGAGACGTTCAACGGGGGCACCCAGTCCCTGGTGCAAAATCGGGGTCTCATCACCAAGTTGCCCGTGCCCAACGAGATGTTCCCGGTCTCCCGGATGTTGGTCTCTGCCTGGCACACGGTGCCGATGCTTGTCATCTTGATCTTCGTGTGTCTCCTGCTCGGCTGGACCCCAGACCTGCTGGGGGTCGCAGCCACCTTCCTGGCCTTCCTGCTGACCGCGCTGCTGGGGCTGTCGCTGGGGCTGGTTTTCAGCGTGGCCAACGTCTTCATGCGCGACTTCGGCAAGGTGGCGCAGACGCTGACCCAGTTCGTCACGTTCAGCGTGCCGATGATGTATCCCTACACCTTGGTGACCGACCGCTTCGGTGAGGGGATCGCCAAGTACTACCTCTACAACCCGATGGCCGAGGCAGTGCTGCTGATCCAACGAGGCTTCTGGGTCGGCACCACCAGCGACTCGGACGTGACCATCGCCGCGCATCTTCCTGACCACCTGTTCACCCGCGGCGTCATCATGGCTGTGGTGGCGATGGTCCTCGTCGTGTTGGCGCAGCGCTTCTTCGCGCGACTCGAATCACGAGTGCCGGAGCGTCTCTGATGACGACCATGATCAAGGTGGAGGGCGCCACCAAGACGTTCACCATGTCTTATCAACGCTCCCTCAAGCAGCTCGTCCTGGCCAAGGCCCGAGGTCGTAAGACGCACGACACCTTCAACGCCGTCGACGACGTCAGCTTCACCGTCCAGGAAGGGGAGGCCGTCGGCCTGATGGGCCTGAACGGTTCGGGCAAGTCGACCCTGCTGAAACTGGTCAGCGGCGTCATGCGACCCGACTCGGGGTCGGTACTTACGCGCGGCCGCATTGCCGGCCTGATCGCTACCGGGGCCGGCTTCGACCCCCAGTTGACGGGGCGCGACAACCTGTTCCTCAACGCGGCGATCCTGGGGATGTCGCGGGCCGAGACGTTGCGCAAGCTCGACGAGATCGTCGACTTCGCCGACCTGGGCAAGTTCCTCGACACCGAGGTCGCCTACTACAGCTCGGGCATGAAGGCCCGGCTCGGATTCTCGGTGGCCATCAACGTCGATGCCGACATCTTCATCGCCGACGAGGCGCTGGCGGTGGGCGACCGGCCCTTCAAGCGCAAGTGCAAGAAGAAGATGGACGAGATCGTGAAGTCCGGCGTCACGATGTTCTACGTCTCCCACGCCCCGGGTTCCGTGCGCAACCTGTGCGACCGGCTGCTGGTGCTCGAGCACGGCAGGCTCGGCTTCGACGGCGACGTGGACGAGGGCATCGCCTACTTGGAGTATGACGACGATGACGACGAGGAGCGCGGTCGCGCTCGGTCCGACGACGGGCTCGGCGCCGACATCTGAGCACTGGCCGCGACCCGGCGCCGTACGACTCCATGGGCCTTCCCCGTCAGTTGATGACGGGGAAGGCCCACTGGCATGTGCAGGGAGCGCCGTATTTGGTCAAAAAGACGCCAGGAATTTGACAAATCGTAAAGTCGTCGGCGTGTCGACTGGAAATTACAACGTTGTAGTTACTCACGAAACCTAGTCAGACCCCTGTTACTGATGTGACAGTTGCTTCTCGTGTGACCTTCCCCCGCACACTTGGAGTAGTTCTGATGCGTCCTGTCCAGTCTCGTTTCGTCACCGCCTGCCAGCAATTGCTGGCCCTGGGCGTGGTGACTGCCGTCCTGACCCCGGCGGCCGCAGTGCTGTCCCTCGACATCGTCGGGTCGGAGTCGGCGCCCACCCGCGACCCGGCCCTGCTCAGTGGCACCTTGAGTTCTGCCACGGTGCCGACGTCGGTCGTCGAGCCGGAAGTGAGCGAGGTGCCGCTCACGGCGTCGACCGGCAATGCCCGCACGCTGCCCGACACCACGATGCAGCGCGAGTCGTTGTCCGCTACTCAGGTCACGTCACGTCCCCAGACCGTCAGCGGCTACGGTGCCGTAGGAGTGACGTGGGCGAGCGGTGAGGCCATCAGCGAAGCCGGCATCACCCTTGAGGTGCGTACTCGCGAAGGTGACGCCTGGGGCGAGTGGGCGACCATGGAGTATCACGACGACCACGGCCCCGATGCGGACAGCGCCGAGGGCCGGAACGCGCGCCCGGGCACCGATCCGCTGATCGTCGGCGACGTGGACGCGGTCCAGGTCAAGGCTGCCGTGGACGGCCGGGAGGCCACCGTCCTGCCCGACGATCTCTCGCTCGCCGTGATCCAGCCGGGTGCGGCCTCCGAGAGTGAGACCGAGACGCCGGCGATCTCGACCGACCCGGAGCCCGGTGCGGGCGAGGACACGACCTACGACGACGAGTTCGAGCAGCGCGAGCAGGAGGGTCTCTCACTGCGGGCTTCGGTCAAGAAGGCCGCAGCCCCGACGATCTACAGCCGCGCACAATGGGGCGCCGACGAATCGATCCGGAACAAGAAGTCGCTGCGCTACGGCACGGTGAGTGCGGGTTTCGTGCACCACACGGTCAACGCCAACGACTACACCGAGGCGCAGGTGCCCGGCATCATGCGCAGCATCTACGCCTACCACGTGAAGTCGAGGGGCTGGAGCGACATCGGCTACAACTTCCTGGTCGACCGGTTCGGTCGCATCTGGGAGGGCCGCTACGGCGGGATCGACAAGAACGTCGTCGGTGCCCACACGCTCGGCTACAACGACTACTCGTTCGCCATGTCGGCCATCGGCAACTTCGACCTGGTCGAGCCGCCGGACGTGATGCTGCGAGCCTACGGCGCGCTGTTCGCCTGGAAGCTCGGCCTCAACGGTGTCGCCCCGGCATCGATGTCGCAGCAGGTCGGCAAGTCCACCTTCGCCGCCATCAACGGGCACCGCGACGCGGGCAAGACCGCCTGCCCCGGCAAGTACCTGTATGCGCAGATCCCGACGGTCCGCTCCTACGCTGCGTCGGCAGCGCCCACGCCCCCGGCGGCACCGGCACCCCCGGCACCGCCCGCACCGATGCCGGCGCTGACGATCACCGACCCGACCCCCCAGTCCAACCTGGTGGGCGACGGGTACCCCGACCTGATCATGCGTCGTGCCAGTGACGGCCGCGGCCTGATCCTGCCGACGGGTGGCCTGACCTCCTTCAGCAAGGCCACGGTCGTCGAGGCCAAGGGTTGGGCCAACCGACCGCAGGTGCTGCTCACCCCCGATGTCACCGGCGACGGCGTCATCGACCTGATCTCGACCAGCAAGAAGGGCGTGCTCCGGATCCGTCCCGGCAAGGGCAACGGCCGGTTCAAGTCCACCTCCAAGGTCGTCAAGACCACCGTTGGGCACACCCTGCTGACCGCGGCTGGTGACGTGAACAAGGACGGCCGCAACGACCTGGTCGCCCGTCACAAGGGCCGAATGGTCGTGCTCCTCGGCACCAAGAAGGGCGGCTTCAAGCGCGTCCGGGCCAACAAGGGGATGGGCAACTATCGCGAGTTCATCGGTGCCGGTGACCAGAACAGCGACGGCGCGGTCGACCTGCTCGCCCGTGACGTCAAGGGACGGCTGTTCATGTACGCCGGCAACGGTGCCGGCAGGTTCGGGGCCCGCACGGCAGTGCCCGGATCGTGGAGGCGCTACAGCGCGGTCACGAGTGGCGCCGACTTCAACGCTGATGGTCGCAACGATCTCGTGGCCAGGACTCGCAAGGGCAAGGTGTTCGTGCACCTGTCGAACGGGGACGGCACATTCTCGTTGCCGCTGGGTCCCGCCGCCAACGTCCGGGCATTGCGCTCGCTGACGTCGGCCGGCAACCTGGTCGGCGATGCTGCTCCCGACCTCATCGGGGTCAAGGGCAACAGCCTGGTCGTGGTCGCCAACAAGGGCACCTTCGAGTTCGCGGCTCCGATCGACACCGGTGTCTCCTTCGCCGGAGCCGAGCAGATCATCAACGCCGGCGACTGGGACCAGGACGGTGCGGGTGACGTGATCGCTCGCAACGCCGACGGCACCCTGTGGCTCTACCGCGGCAACGGTGCCGGCCAGCTCGCTGCGCCTACCCAGATCGGCTCCGGGTTCGCTGGGGTAGGCCAGATGTCGGCTGCCGGGGACGTGACTGGTGATGGTTTCCCCGACCTGCTCGGTTCCCCGGGCGGGGTGTTGACGGTCTACGCCGGCACCGGCACCGCAATCAGCGATGGTCGTGCCGTCTCTGGACGCAGCGTGGTCCGCACCGGCCTGCCGAGCGACCTGACGTCGTTCGACTGGGTGATCCCGATCAGCGACATCAAGGCCAAGGGCGCCGGCGACTACATCGTGCGCCAGGCCAGCACCGGCAACCTGTTTATGTATGCCGGCACCCGAGGCGGAGTCGCGCCGCCCCGCTTCCTCGGCGCCGTCACGGGAGGCTTCGACCTGGCCGGCTGAGGCCGGCTGGGCTCCGGCTGGGGTGGACCTCAGGCGCGATGCGTGGCGCGCTCAGCGTCGTACGTCGACTCCAGCCGCTCCGGATCGAGATGCCGGACAAGGACCAGCGAGCCGCCGCGTGCGAGCGGCTCGGTGAAGGTAACGATTCCCGGTGGGGAAGCCGGGTTCGTTACCGAGAAGAGACGGCCGCCGTCGGTGAGAACACTCCCGGCGGCGGCCGCCTCCATGAGCTCACGCTGTGTCACCCGCAGACCGTCACCATCCACCGCCAGGTCATCGCCGGACGGCGGATCCCATGGCGTGAACGCATCGGGCTGGTTCCATACCTCGACCCCGACGTCGTGCACACCATCGGGCACCGGGTCGGCGAAGCGCACCCCGAGTGGGCGCAGGCTGCACGCGAAGACCGGCAGGTTCTGCGCCCGGTCGGCCCAATCGGGCAAGGTCTCGGGTCCGCAGACGACCGCGTCGACCTCGTCGCTGGCCACGACCAGTCCGATGGTCCAGGCAGCGCCGAGGAACACCGGTCCGAGCCAGTGGAGGGGGAGGTCGAGCCGGATCCGCATGCCGCGCTCGAGATCGCCCTCCTCGACGAGCAGGCCGGCGGCCTTGGCTACCCAGTTGGCATACGTAGTGACGGACAGTTCGGTGCGTTCCCCGCTGTCGTGGTCGTAGAAGGTGATGAGCGGCCGCCCGGCGTCGCGGCGCAGTAGGCGGGTCAGTTCAGCTGCAAAGGTCGTCACCCGGATCACCCTAGGCGGGGCCACAGTGGCGCCGCTCTCGGGCCGCATCGGGGTTGTGCATGGGCTCGTGCCACAGGTGCCCTACTCTCGCGACCATGAGCGAGCAGACCGACCTGGACCACTTCTGGGCTGTGATCCCAGCCGGCGGAGCCGGTACTCGGCTGTGGCCGCTGTCGAGGCAGGAGTCCCCCAAGTTCCTGCACGATCTGACCGGGACCGGGCGGACGTTGATCCAGGCCACCTACGACCGGTTGGTGCCGCTGGTCGGCGACCGAATGCTCGTCGTCACCGGGCAGGCCCACCGCGCCGCGGTCGTCGAACAACTCGACGCCCTGGACGAGACCGCGGTCGTGGCAGAGCCCTCGGCGCGCGACTCCATGGCGGCCATCGGGCTCGCCGCGGCCCTGCTCGAGCGACGTGACCCCGATGCCGTCATGGGCTCGTTCGCCGCCGATCACGTCATTACCGATCTCCAGGCGTTCCGAACCGCGGCTGCCGGTGCCGTCGCGGCGGCTCGGGCCGGCTGGCTGGTGACGATCGGTATCGAGGCGACGTACGCGGCGACCGGTTTCGGCTACATCAACGTCGGCGCAGCCCTGGCTGATGCGCGCGGAGCGTTCGCCGTGCGCGAGTTCGTCGAGAAGCCGACGGTCGAGGTGGCGAGGCGATACGTCGCCGAGGGCTACCGATGGAATGCCGGCATGTTCGTGTGTCGACCTACCGTGCTGCTCGACCTGCTCGCCGAGCAGGACCCGGACTTCGCCGCGGCACTGCGCGGTATCGCTGTGGACCCATCGACGCTGGCCGAGGTCTGGCCCACCCTGCCCAAGATCGCGGTCGACCACGCCGTGGCCGAGCCGGCCGCCGCAGCAGGTCGGGTGGCCGTGGTGCCGGGGGCGTTCGGCTGGGACGACATCGGAGACTTCGCGTCGCTGGAAACCCTGCTGGCAGGCGAGGACGATCTGACGGTGCTCGGGGAGGCGGACCTCGTGCGCTCGGTCGAGTCCTCCGGGCTGGTGGTGCCGGGCAGCGGCCGGATCGTTGCCGTCGTTGGACTCGAGGGGGTCGTCATCGTGGACACTCCGGATGCCGTCCTGATCACCACCCTCGAACGGGCCCAAGACGTGAAGGCAGTCGTGGCCGCCCTCAAACAAGATGGTCGGGGCCACCTCACATGAGCTGAGGCGGGCCCGCTCAGACGACCGTGGGCTCCGGGGAGTCGAGGTAGGGGTACTTCTTCATGAAATCCTCCAACGCGGCTCCGCTGGGGGCCGAGCAGTACTGGGAGGCGCCGACCTGCTTGTCGGGGTCGGTCTCTCCGGCGCCGC
>JARICB010000256.1 GCA_029264225.1 Nocardioides sp.
GTCCACGTGACCTCGTCCACTTCGGTCCACAGCGGTCCGGCTGCCTCCAGCGCGAGATCCTCGGTGAGCGGGGCCGCCGCGCGGATCCGGGCCTCACGTTGCCCGGGCCGCCGCTCCGCGTCACCGACGGCGAGCCACTCCAGTCCGGCCAGCGGCCCTGGGGCGCGAGAGTCGAGCGCCGCGCCTGTCCCGGACGCCATCAGGTAGCTCGACGTATCGGAGCGCTTGCGGGCAATCCGGTCCGGATGCGCCAGGGCCACCACCAGACCCACCGCCACGTCATCGGTGAGTGCTCGGTCGTGACCAGACGCCGCTCTCCGGTCGCCGGTGGCGCCCTGTTTCGCGACGACCTCCTCCAACCGGGTCACCTGGCTGCGCCACGATGCTGACCGCTGACCAGTGCGCAGCGACCGCAGCGCAGCAACCAGGTCTCCGCCGGGAGCGCGCACGTCCTCGCTCAGCATCGCGACCACTTCTGCGGCCCGCTCGGCCCCGACGAGACCAGCCCCGTCGATCAGGGCACGCGCGAGCCTGGGGTCGGCTGGCACGCTAGCGATTACCCGGCCCCGCGCGGTGGCTCGTCTGTCCTCGGTCATCGCCCCCAGACCCACGAGCACCTCCGTGGCGGCCGACAGTGCGTGCACCGGTGGCTGGTCGAGCAGTGCGAGGTCGTGGACGCGGCTGCCCCAGCAGGCCACTTCCAGGGCGAAGGCCGTCAGGTCGGCGGTGGCGATCTCGGGCTCCGGGTGAGCGGCCAGATGCGCGTGCTCGGCCTCGGACCAACAACGCAGCACGGTGCCTGGACCCAGCCGTCCGGCCCGGCCCGCCCGCTGCTCGGCCGATGCTCGACTTACCGCGACGGTGACCAGAGAAGCCAGTCCGCGACGGTGATCGGTGCGCGGCTCGCGCGAGAATCCGGCATCCACCACGACCCGCACCCCGGGCACTGTCAGCGATGACTCAGCGACCGCGGTGGAGACGATCACGCGTCGACGCGGGCCTTCGCCTAGCGCGCGGTCCTGCTCGGCGCCGGACAACCGTCCGTGCAGGGCGTGCACGGAAGCCTCCACGCCGGCCAGGCGACGTACGGTCGCCTCGACCTCCGCGACACCCGGCACGAAGACCAAGACGTCTCCCTCGTGTCCGACGAGCGCCTGGCGCACGGTCCCTGCGACGTGGTCGTGAAACGCCGGGGTGATCCCTCGGTCGTCGGTGCGACGCACCCCCGCGGGCGGCGGGCACCAGCGCGCAAGGACTGGGTGCAGGGCACCCGGAACGCGGATCACCGGAGCGCTCCACCGATCGCCGGGACCAGCGGGATCGTCGCCGCGGCCGAAGAGTGCGGCCGTCCGTTCGGCCTCGATGGTCGCCGACATCGCCACCAAGGCCAGGTCGGCCCGCAGGTTGGCCCGGACGTCGATGAGCAGCGCCAAGGTCAGGTCGGCGTCGAGGTGGCGCTCGTGCACTTCGTCGAGTACGACGGCTCCGACGCCGACCAGTTCAGGATCGTGCTGGATTCGCCGCAGCAGCAGACCGGTCGTGACGACCTCGATACGTGTACGTCGACTGCTGCGACGATCTCCGCGTACGGCGTATCCGACCGTCTCGCCAACGGGCTCGCCCAGCAGATGCGCCAGCCGGCGCGCAGCAGCGCGAGCTGCGATGCGGCTGGGCTGCGTCACAACGACCCGGCCGGCGACGGCCTCGGCGACCGCTGGTGGGACCAAGGTGGTCTTGCCGGTGCCCGGGGGCGCCTGGATCACCGCGACTCCGTGAGTGTTAAGAGCCTCGACCAGAGCGGCCAGGCCCGCGGTGACCGGGAGGTCGGGCGGCGCAGCGAGCAGGTTGCGCAGCAGGTCGGACACCCTTGCAGTGTGCCTGACGTATCTGCGGACGAGGCTGCAGCCGGGGCAACCACTTTGTCGGACGTTGCCCGGGACGTCCGACGTTTCGGCAGCCGGGGGAGCCGCTGTGTCGGACGTTGTTCGGGGTGTCCGACGTTTCGGCTGCCGGGGCAACCCCTATGTCGGACGTTGCCCGGGATGTCCGACGATTCGGCAGCCAGGGCAGCCCCATCGTCGGACGTCCCGCAAGGGGGGATGCGATTAGCGCAGTTCGGAGGCGAAGAACTCCAACGCCGTCTTGGTCTTCGTTTGCTGTTCGCCCGTCAGGTGACGCCGCGCTTGGCGAATCTCGGCCTCGAGCGGGTCCAGCTCCAAGGCGTGGACCGCCGAACGCTGGTCCCCCGTCGGGGACGGTCAACTTCAACTCCACCGAGTCGGCGCCCTCGAGCAGCATCTGCAACTCGTCGAGTTGGGCCGGCGAGAGTTGAGGTGCCGCCGTGCTGGGTTCGATCATCGGGATTCTCTGGCCTGGTCAGGGCTTGCGACTACGAGCCTGCACCCGCCCCGGCGGCTTCTGGCTCCACCCACAGGGGTGCCCCAGACGGTGATCACGAACGATCTTGACGTGGTGGTCGTGTCGGCTGCCAGAACGGCGCCTTGGTGGGAATGAGCGGCAGGTTGGAGCGCACGCGACCGAACCGGTCGTCTTGGTTGGCCCAGGAGGCGTAGGCGGCGTCAACCTCCTCGCGATTGCGGGCCACGAAGTTCCACCACATCACGATCGGATCCTCGAACGGCTCCCCGCCGAGCAGCAGTGCACGGGTCGGGCCCGCTATGTCGAGCCGGATCTCACTGCGGCCCTGACCCAGGTAGCCGAGCTTGCCTGGAGGTAGTGGCTTCCCGGCGAGACCAATCGCGCCCTCCATCACCACCAGCGCGTACTCCCACTCCGGGTTCAACGGCACGGTGCAGGAGTCGTGGAGGTTGAGATCCACGCCGACGAGAGGGGAGTCGTGACGAGCCGGGCTGACCTGGTCGGCGAAGTCGCCGAGCAGGACGGTCGCGACCGCGCCGCCGAGTTCGGCCTGGGGAAGGTCAGCGCGGTGCTCGAACACCGCATGGCCGTGGCGTGTCGACTCGGGGAGCGCGATCCACAGTTGGAGGCCCTCCAGAGTGCCGCGGTAGTGACCTGTGGCTTCCTCGGCGTGGGAGACGGCACCGCCCGAGGTCATCAGATTCAACTCGCCGGGTTTGATCACCTGTTCGGAACCGAGGCTGTCGCGGTGCAGGGCCTCACCGTCGATGAGCCAAGTAACTGTCTGCAACCCGATATGGGGGTGTGGACCCACATCGAGACCGCTGTTCTCGGTGACGTCCGCGGGGCCCATGTGGTCCGCGAAGCACCAGGCCCCCACCATCCGTCGCCCCTTGCGGGGCAGGGCGCGCCTTACTCGGATCCTTCCGACCTGAGCCTCACGGCTCTCGCTCACCTCGAGGCACGGGGCGCTGGGATGGCTGCAGTCGGCGGCGGTGGGGGCGTCGACAGTGTTCACGGGTCCACTCATGGGCCTTCCTCGGTCCTCGCAAGAATTCGCCGGAGATTCTGGTCTCCTCATCGTGGCCGAGGTCAGGCGGTACGTCGACCCTTGTGTGCGTCCAACATCAGGGTGTGGTGAGGAGGAGGGTTGTCGGCGAGCGATCACACCCGTGTCCTACGCTGTGTAGTAATCAACCCCTCCAGCAGAGGCCCGCTATGAGTGCTTGCGACCCCAACATCCCTCGTGTGGTCGTTGTCGGAGGGGGGATCACCGGGATGCTCACGGCTCGTCGGCTCGCCCTGGCTGGCGCCAATGTGAGCCTGATCGAGGCCAGCGAACGGCTCGGCGGCCAAGTCTTCACCGTCGATCTGGATGGGGTGCCGGTCGACTTAGGCGCGGAGGCGATCCACCTGGGTTCTCCGGCCGCGATCGCCCTGGTCGACGAGCTTGGCCTGTCCGACGATGTGGTTGGTGCCCGAGCCGGCACCAGTTCGCTGTGGACCGACCGCGGGATGCGGCCGATGCCAGCCGGGGTGGGGCCGACCGGCCCGACCCGACTCGGACCCGTCCTGACCAGCCGGATCATGACGATCAAAGGGCTGTGCCGCGCCGGGATGGAACCGCTCGCAGCCCTGCTGAGGCCCCCCTTGCAGAGCACCGCCGATATCTCCGTCGGCCACTTCGTGTCCGGACGGTTCGGCCCGGAGGTGACCGCCCGGTTCCTTGATCCGTTGCTCGGTGTGCTGCATGCCGGGGACGTCAACGAGTTGAGCCTGCGAGCGTGTGCTCCCGGGTTGGTGGACTCGGCCAGTCGGCGTCGATCGATAGTGCTGCGCCGCCGCCGGGGCGCCGTACCCGCCAGACAGCCACGGCTGCCGCTCTTCGCGTCCTGGCCACAGGGCTTGGCCCGCCTGACGGAACGGATGTTGGACGGCGTCGACGTCGCAGTGCGGACCGGTCGCCACGTCGTCTGCGTCCGACGGCTCGCAGAGGGATACCAACTGAGCCTCGACACCGGTGAGACGCTGAGGGCCGAGGCCGTCGTGCTCGCGATCCCCGCCGAGGCGACGGCCAACCTGCTCAGGGCGCATGTGCCCAGCGTGGCCACGGGGTTGGACGCTGCCGAGAGCATCAGCGTCGCGACCGTGGTCGTCCGCTTCGACCGTTCAGACGTCGACCGCCTGCACGCCGAGAGCGGCAACGGGATGCTCGTCCCCTCGAGTGCGGGCACGTTGCTCAAGGCTGTGACCAACCTGTCGCGCAAGTGGGAGCACCTCGACGACGTGCGGTCCACCCTGCTGAGGTTGTCGGCCGGTCGCGCTGGCTCCCCGCAGCTCGCCGAGTTGAGCGACGATGCGCTCGTCACCCAGTTGCTCGCCGACCTGCACCGATTCACCGGGGTGAGCGCGCAGCCGAACCTCGTGCACGTGCATCGGTGGCGTGCTGGGCTCCCGCAACTGCATGTCGGGCACCGGAGCCGGATGGCAGCGATGCGGGAGAACCTGAATCACTCGCTGCCAGGGGTGATCCTTGCCGGAGCGCCCTATGACGGGCTCGGGCTCGGCTCGTGCATTCCCTCGGCGGAGACGGCAGCGGCCGCTGTCCTGGCCCACCTCGAGCCGGCCGGGAGCCGGTCATGACGACCCCCGGGGCGAGCCCCTCGCGCAGCGTTGAGCAACGAGCCGTACGTCGCCTTCACCACGACGCCGGCGACCGGCCGCTGATCACCATCTGGGAAGTGACCCGCGCCTGCGCCCTCGTCTGTCGACACTGCCGGGCCGACGCACAGCACGGTCGAGACCCACGCGAACTCACCACCGACCAGGGCAAGGCGCTGCTCGATGACATCGCCGGATTCGGCACGCCCTATCCGATCGTGGTCCTGACCGGTGGGGATCCCTTCGAGCGGCCCGACCTCGCAGAGCTGGTCGCGCACGGTCATTCCCTTGGCCTGCACATGGCCCTGTCTCCCTCCGTCACGCCGCGGCTGACACCGCAGGTGCTTGCGGAACTCCGCGCGGCCGGAGCCGGAGCCATGTCGCTGTCCATCGATGGTGCTACCGCAGCCACCCACGACGACTTCCGGGGCGTGAACGGCGTCTTCGACGACACCCTCATCGCCGCCGGCTGGGTCCGCGATGCCGGCTACCGGCTCCAGGTCAACACGACCGTCACCGCGACGAACGTGCACGAGCTGCCAGATCTGCTTCGCCTCGTCCTCGATCTCGGGGTCTCCCTGTGGAGCGTCTTCTTCCTCGTCCCGACGGGGCGGGGCCAGTCCCTGCACAGCTTGTCGCCAGACCAGGTCGAAGACGTCCTGCACTGGTTGCACGACGCCTCCGACCTGGTCGCCATCAAGACGACCGAGGCGCCGCACTACCGCAGGGTCGCGATCCAACGGGCCCGCGCCACGGCTGCGGGCACGACATGGGAGGCCGACCTCGGCGAGCTGCACCGGAGCCTGACTGCGGCCACCGGGCCGATCCGCGCCGATCAGCAGGCGGCACCGCGCCGCCCCCGACCGCCGATCGAGGTCAACTCCGGACGCGGCTTCGCCTTCATCGACCACTACGGCGAGGTGTATCCCAGCGGGTTCCTGCCGCAGCAGTGCGGCAACGTCACCGACCAGGGCTTCCGCGAGATCTACCGCACCAGCCCGGTGCTGCGCTCGCTGCGCGATCCCGAGAAGTTCGGGGGCAAGTGTGGAGTGTGCGAGTTCCGCGACGTGTGTGGCGGGAGCCGCTCCCACGCCTACGCAGTGACCGGAGACCTGCTCGCTGCCGACCCGACGTGCGCCTATGTCCCGAAGGTCGATGCCGAATCCTGAGCAGACGTCGTGGGCCCAGGCCGGCCCGGCCCCCATTTCTTCCTGTTACTCCGCGTAGACGCGCGGACCATGGTGTCGATCCCCGCTCAGGATGAGCGTGCGGCCGCCACCTCCGGCATACCAATGTCCGCGTGTCTACGACCGGGAGGGTCTGTTCCCAGCGACGACCTGTCGGATAGCGCCCACGGTGGCACCTTGCGGCGCTACTCGGTGTCAACCAGACGCAGGCGGCGACCCTGGGCCGTGAGAGGTGGACGGGCTAGCGCTACCCTCAGCGGGCCAGTCGTACTCCGAGCAACGTGGAGTCAGGGAACCCGGTGAGAATCCGGGACTGACGCGCAGCGGTGAGGGTGACGGGCGGAGCACGCTGCCTCTTCGGAGGTGGCAGCCACTGGAGGAAAGCTCCGGGAAGGCGCGCCGTCCCGATTGATCCCGAGTCCGAAAACCTGCTGGCCCTAGCGGCAATCGCCGCCAGGTCGAGAGTGGTCCCGCGACCGGGCCCGGACCAGACAGGCAAACGCAATGTCCAGCACCCGCAGCCGTGGTGATCTCTGCCCGGGCGCCCTTCGACCCTGGCTCGCCGACGACGGCCTGCTCGTCCGGCTACGCCTGATCGGCGGCCGAGTGTCGACGACGTCTCTGGAGGCGTTGGCCGACGTGGCCGCGACGTACGGCGACGGCTACGTGCATCTCACCTCGCGCGCCAACCTCCAGGTGCGCGCCCTGCCCGGCAGCGACGGCGCCCTCGCACCCGAGGTGCTGGCGGCGATCGAGGCGACCGGGTTGTTGCCCACCCGCACCCACGAGCTGGTCCGCAACGTCATGGTCTCCCCGCAGACCGGCCTGGCCGGGGGAGTCAGCGACCTCCGCGCGATGGCTGCCGAGCTGGACAGCCGCCTGTGCGCCGACGCCGACCTGGCGGTGCTGCCCGGCCGCTTCCTGTTCGTGCTCGACGACGGCCGCGGCGACCTGGTGGACCGGGCCTGCGACCTCGGCCTGGTCGTCCTCGACGAACACACTGCCCAGCTGCGAGTCGGTAGCCACCCGGGACCGGTCGTGCCGCTCGCGGCCGCCGCCGAGCAGCTGGCGGAGCTCGCTCACGCCTTCGTCGTACGCCGCGGGGCTGGCGCGACGGCGGCATGGCACGTCGACGAACTGGCCGATCCGCTGGTGGCAGCCGTCGCCCCGGACCCGCGGTTCACCCCACCCGCACCACCCCTCGTCTTCGGTGAGGTGCCGGGTGGACGCCACCAGGAGGTCCCCGATGCCCGCCTCGACGCACAGACCGTGGCGCATCTGACCGCCCTCACCAGCGACCTCGTGATCACGCCGTGGCGCGGCGTCCTCATTCCCCAGGAGAACTCGTGACGACAGACCAGGCCGACCTGACTCGCCCCCGGCGCCACTACGACTACGTCGACGTCGGGGCAGACATCTACCTCGACTCGTTCGCCACGATCCGCCGCGAGGCAGACCTGCGCGGCGTGCCCACCGACGCCGAGAAGCTGGCGGTCCGGATGATCCACGGCAGCGGTCAGGTCGACCTCGCCGAGGATCTCCTCATCCATCCGGCTCTGATCTCCGCAGCCAGGACGGCGCTGGCTACCGGGGCGCCGATGCTCTGCGACGCCACGATGGTCTCCACCGGGGTGACCCGCAGTCGCCTGCCCAAGGACAACCCCGTGCTGTGCTTCCTCAACGACGAGCGGGTCCCTGCCCTGGCCCAGGCGTGGCGCACGACCCGGACCGCAGCGGCAGTCTCGCTGTGGCAGCCCCACCTCGACGGCGCCGTGGTCGCGATCGGCAATGCCCCGACGGCGCTCTTCCACCTGCTGGAGCTGATCATCGACGGCGGGCCGAGGCCGGCCGTGATCGTCGGCTGCCCGGTCGGCTTCATCGGAGCCGCCGAGTCGAAGCAGGCACTGGTCGACCTCGCCGCCGACCACGGCATCGACATCCCCTTCGTCACCGTCCGGGGCCGCCGCGGCGGCTCGGCCATGACGTCATCGGCCCTCAACGCACTGGCCCAGGAGCAGGAATGAGCACCCCGAAGCCGCCCGATCGGGCGTCGGCTATTACCGGCCGCTTCTACGGCGTCGGCGTCGGCCCCGGCGACCCGGAGCTGATCACCCGCAAGGGCGCCCGACTGATCGAGCAGGCCGACGTGATCGCCTTCCACGCCGGCGTCGGCAAGGCGTCGAACGCGCGACGTATCGCCGCAGAGCTCTTCCCTGCAGACGTCATCGAGGAGCAGCTGACCTATCCGGTCACGACCGGCACCACCGCTCACCCCGGCGGCTATGCGGGCGCGCTCGCCGACTTCTACGAGGAGTCCGCTGCTCGCCTCGCCCGGCACCTCGAGGCCGGCCGCGACGTGGTGCTGCTCGCTGAGGGCGACCCGCTCTTCTACGGCTCCTATATGTACATGCACGACCGGCTGGCCGAGCGGTTCCCGACCGAAGTAGTCCCCGGGGTGCCGGCGTTCGTGGCGGCCACCGCCGTCGCTGCGAGCCCGCTGGTCCGGCAGACCGACGTGCTGACCGTGCTTCCGGGCACGATGGCTGAACCCGAACTGGCCCGCCGCCTTGCCGACACGGACGCGGCCATCATCATGAAGCTGGGCCGCACCTTCCCAGCCGTCCGTCGGGCCCTGGAGGCTGCCGGGCGTCTCGACCATGCGCTCTACGTCGAGCGCGCCTCCATGCCGGAGCAGCGCTGGCTGCCCGTGGCCGATGTCGACCCCGCGTCGGTGCCCTACTTCTCGCTCATCGTCGTCACCGGAGACTCGCGCAACGGCGCACGCTCACGGCTCACTCCAGAGGTCGAGCAGCCGGTCGTCCCGGCCCCGACGACGAGCGCCGAACTGTTGGTCGTGGGGCTCGGGCCCGGCCCCCACGACTGGCTGACCCCCGAAGTCAGCGCCGTGCTGGCGGAGGTCTCGCACGTGGTGGGCTACGGGCCGTACGTCGACCGAGTGCCCCAGCGCGCCGGACTGACCCGGCATGCCTCGGGCAACACCGTCGAGGTCGACCGAGCCCGGCAGGCACTCGACCTGGCGAGGTCGGGGGAGCAGGTCGCAGTCGTCTCCGGCGGCGACGCCGGGATCTTCGGAATGGCCGCCGCGGTCTTCGAAGCAGCCGAGGACCCTGCCTATGCCGGTGTCGCGATCAGGGTGCTGCCGGGGCTCAGCGCCGTGCAGGCCGTGGCCGCGCGGGCAGGTGCGCCGATCGGCGGTGACTTCGCCGTGGTCTCGCTCTCCGATCGGCTCAAGCCATGGGCGATCGTCGAGCGCAGGCTGCGCGCGATCGCCGAGGCCGACCTGGTGCTGGCGATCTACAACCCGGCGTCGCGCTCGCGCACCCAGCAGGTCGCGACCGCCCAGCGGGTGCTGCTGGAGCACCGCAAGCCCGAGACCGTGGTGATTGTCGGGCGCGACATCGGCCGCGCCGAGGAGTCGATGACGATCACCACGCTGGCCGAGCTGGACCCACAGAGCATTGACATGTTGTGCCTGCTCATCATCGGCGCCGAGAACACCCGGGTCAGCCCGGCCGGTGTCTGGACGCCGCGCTACGTGGAGGGCTGATGGTCGTCCACTTCGTCGGGGCCGGGCCCGGCGCCGCCGACCTGCTGACGGTGCGCGCCACCCGGCTGCTCGCTGCGGCCGACACGGTGCTGTTCCCGGGAAGTTATCTCGACCCCGAGGTGCTTGCCCATGTCAGCCCCGACGCGACCCTCGTCGACACCCAGCATCTTGATCTGGATCAGATCATCGAGCGCCTCCTGGCCGCCCACCACAAGGGCAAAGAGGTCGTGCGGCTCGCCTCGGGCGACCTGTCGCTCTACTCCGCGCTGGCCGAGCAGACCCGCCGCCTCGACGCGGCCGGGGTGGCGTGGGACGTCACTCCAGGGGTGCCGGCCTATGCCGCCGCTGCCGCGCTGGTCGGCCGCGAGCTGACGGTGCCGCTGCTGGCGCAATCGGTCGTGCTGACCCGCACCCAGGCCCGCTCGACCGCGATGCCCGAGGGCGAATCATTGGCCGCGTTCGCGGCCACCGGAGCCACCCTGGTGCTGCACCTTGCCATCACCCGCACGCGTGAGCTGATGCTCGAGCTCGAGGCGGAGTACGGCGCGGACTGCCCGGCGGTTGTCATCCACCGCGTCAGCCAGCCCGACGAGCAGGTGCTGCGCGGCACCATCGCCACCATCGCCGACCTGGTCGAGGCCGCAGGCCTGAAAATGGCGGCGGTCATCCTCGTCGGCCGCGCCCTGGACCCGCGTCCGGGCGGCGAATCCTTCTTGTACGCCGCAGGCCGCGACCGCAGCTCCGTGGCCGCCCAAGCGCCCAGTCAGCCGCGGGTGTAGGCCCATTGGGTGACCGTGCGGGCGGGCGTCCAGCCGGTGAACCGACCTACCGGCGCCGCGGTCTCGACCGCGATCCGAGTCAGCTCGCCGCCGTGCTCGGTACAGACCTGCGCCACCAGTTGTTCTGTCTCCATCGTCACGCCGTGCACGACCAGCCGACCGCCGGTCGGTAGCGCGGCCAGGCAGGCGTCGATGACGCCCGGCGCGGTGGCACCGCCGCCGACGAAGATCGCGTCGGGGCGAGACAGCCCGGCAAGGGCCTCGGGTGCCTGTCCGGTCACAACCTCCAGGCCGGGCACTCCGAGTCGAGTGGCGTTGCGGGCGATGCGGGCGGCTCGCTCGGCATGAGTCTCGATCGCGCTCGCGTGGCACGACGGGTGTGCGCGCATCCATTCGATGCCGATCGAACCGGCTCCGGCGCCTACGTCCCAGAGGTGCTCGCCGGGCTTCGGGGCGAGCCGGGCCAGGGCCGAGGCCCGCAGATCGCGCTTGGTGAGCTGGCCGTCGTGCTCGAAGGCGTCGTCGGGCAACCCGGCCGTCCACCCGAGGAGGCCGGGGCCGACCAGTTCCAGGGCCAGCACGTGCAAGCGAGGAGACGACGCCGACCAAGTGGCAGCGGAGCCGGTGGTGTGCGTCTCGTCCGGGCCACCTAGGTCGCCCAGGACGTGGAGCACGCTGGCGCCGTAGCCCCTCTCGGTCAGGAGCGAGGCCAGTTGGGCAGGAGTGAACTCGTCCGAGGAGAGCACCAGCACCCGACGGCCCGGCGCGAGCTCGCGGAGCACGAGAGCGGGGTCGCGCCCGACCAGGCTGACCACGACACAGCTCTCGGCTGGCCAGCCGAGTCGCGCCCGTGCCAAAGCGATGGAGGACAGAGCG
>JARICB010000302.1 GCA_029264225.1 Nocardioides sp.
CGGTCTGGTGGCCTGCGGCACTGAGAACGGCGCCGACAAAGCGGCTGACTCCTCGTCGGAGTCGCCCTCCTCGTCCCAGAGCGAGTCGCCCTCCGAAACTGCCTCCACTCCCGGCGCCCTCCCGGAATGCGCCGATGTGTGGATCGACGGTGAGACCCTGCCGACTGACTACAAGGCCTGCACCACCGACGGCGAGACCGTCAAGACGATCAAGCGCATGTGCGGCTTCGGTCGTCCGCTGCTCGAGCAGGAGGGCCGGTTCTACGCCATGAGAGGTCAGCAGATCAACGATGTCGGAGACCTTGAGACCAGCGACCAGTACCAGCAGCTCCTGGCTTCCTGCCAGGCCTGACGACACCCAGGGACACCTCACATCATGAAGTCACGTATGACCCTCACGGTCGCGGCGTCAGTGCTCGCGATCATCGCGCCGTTGACGGCGATGACGACCCCGGCCAATGCGTCCGAAGGCGCAGCAACGCTCGCGCGTCGGGCCCCGACCCCGACCCCGGCGCCCACTACCGAGGTGCCGACCCCCGAGGTCCCCGCTGCCGCCCCGACGGACCCGCAGTCAGGTACGCAGGGCAAGAAGCCGAGCAGGTGGAAGCCCAAGGCCGGAGTGCGCTTCAACGATCCGCGCCGCGCCGGTGAGTCGCACACGATCAACCGCTACATCCGCAGCGCGATCGCCAACACCCCCAAGGGCCAGCAGATCCGGATGGTGACGTGGAACTTCAGCAGTTCCCTGTTCGCCAACGACCTGATCGCGGCCCACAAGCGTGGCGTCAGCGTGCGCATCATCATGGCTCACGGTCTGGCCAAGGGGCAGCGCGCGGGCAGCTACTACCCGCGCACCCGCGACGCGCTGGCCAAGGGCAACAAGAAGCGCTCTCCCGACATGACCAGCTGGTTCCGCACGTGCAAGAGCTCGTGTCGCGGCACCGAAGGCATCCAGCACGGCAAGTGGTTCATGTTCAGCGAGACCGGCGGCAAGCCGCAGGTGGTGATGTCGACCTCGGCCAACCTGACCGATGCCGCGGCCTACGTGCAGTGGAACGACCTGCTCACCGTCATCGGCCGCCAGGTGACGTGGAACAACTACACGAAGATCTTCAACCAGATGTCGAAGGACAAGCCGCGGAAGAAGGCCTTCTACACCTTCGACGACGGCAACTATCAGGGCTGGTTCTTCCCCAACATGGGCAAGGCGCGCAACTACAACGTCATGCGCATGCTCAACAAGGTCAAGTGCAAGGGCGCGGTCGGCACGGCCGGCAAGAACGGTACGACGGTGATCCGGGTCTCGCAGGCGGTCTTCAACGGCAGGATCGGCTCCGCGGTCTCCGGCAAGCTCGCCGGACTCAAGCGGCGCGGCTGCAACATCAAGCTGGTCTACGGCGTGCTCAACAACATGGCCCGCGACAACCTCCAGGGCATCCCGAGCCGGGAGATCCTCGAGGACACCAACGGCGACGGCTACGTCGACCGCTACATCCACATGAAGGCCCTGACGATCTCGGGCAACTACGACGGCAAGCGTGCCTCGCACATCGTCTACCAGGGCAGCGCCAACTGGTCGGGTATGAGCACGTTCTCCGACGAGCAGGGGTTCATCGTGCGGAGCAAGAAGCTCGAGCACGACTACACCAAGTTCATCAACCAGTTGTTCAAGAACCCGCCCCCGCAGGGCTTGAACCTGGTCAAGGAGATCAAGCTGCGTCGCGGTGCCGGGTTCGATCCGTTCGCCCAGGTACGCGAGGAGATGGGCATGGGCGCGATGAAGCCCGCGTTCTGAGCCTTTCTCGATAGTTGCCAACCGAATTCGGCAACCGCAGCCGCCCGGCCCGCGTCACCTAGACGTGTGGCCGGAGTGGCCGCGGCTGGCACCTGTGACGTTTGTCAACTACCGTGACGGGTGTGACGTACGTTGCCAGGTTTGTCGTGTGTGTTGAATTCGGGAGGTACATATGAAGGCGTACGTCGCCCTCATCGCTCTGATCGCGAGCGTATTCACGCCGCTGACTCTGGCGGGGTCAGCCCCTGCCGCGGCCGGTGCCGCGCCCGGGTCAAGCCTGACATCGAGCCTCACCGCAGGCCCTCGCGCCACCCGGAGCACGCCCGCGCAGCGGCGTCTCGCTGTCCGTAAACGCACCAGCACCGACAAGATCTCCAGCGGCGGCGAGCACGCGTGCCGACTGCCGGGTGATGGTTCCCTGCTGTGCTGGGGGCGCGATCAGTACGGCCAGCTCGGCGACGGCAAGGTCGGCCCGGATGCCATGCGAGCACAAGCGGTCCGAGGTGGCAACAAGTGGCGCTCCGTGACCGGTGGCGGCGCATCGACCTGCGGGATCAAGCAGAGCGGCAAACTGTTCTGCTGGGGCGTCAACCATCGAGGCCAACTCGGTGACGGCACGACCAAGGTACGAGCCAAGCCGGGCGTGGTCGAGAAGACCAAGCGCTGGAAGAGCGTCGACGCCAGCTGGTTCAATACCTGCGGCATCGACAACAAGACCAAGCTCTACTGCTGGGGCGACAACGCAGCCAACCAGCTCGGCACGACCAAGGCCAAGACGTCCGCCAAGCCCGTGAAGCTGCCCGGACGTCGTTGGGCCGCCGTGTCGGTCGGCAGCCGCTTCGCGTGCGGGATCAAGAACGAAGGCTCCCTCTTCTGCTGGGGCGGCAACCTGTTCGGACAGCTCGGCACCGGCAACTACGCCGGCAAGAACAAGCCGGTCCGGGTCGGTACGGCGACCAACTGGGCCGAGGTCTCCACCTCGTGGACCCATACCTGCGCACGCACCACCACCGGCTCCGTCTACTGCTGGGGCCGCAACAGCTACGGCGCGCTCGGCAACAACAACATCACCACCACCCCCACTCCGCAACTGGTGCTGGGTGGACACAAGGCCGTTGATCTGACCACCGTCGAGGGTGCCTCCTGCCTGCTCGATGACCGGGGCCAGGCGTGGTGCTGGGGCAACAACGCCTACGGAATCGTCGGCGACGGCACCCAGCCCTTCGCCACCACACCGGTAGCTGGTCCCACCGGTCTGAGCGAGATCGAGGGCGGCTGGCGCCACGTCTGCGGGCTGGCCAGCGGCAGCCCCGTCTGCTGGGGAGCCAACGACCGGGCCCAGCTCGGCAACGGCACCCTGACCAGCAGCCCGACCCCTATCGAGGTGGAACCGCTGCCCGCAGCCGACCCGACCGGGGCCACGAGCTTCCGGATCGCGAGCGTCAATGCGCTGGGCAACGGCCACACGCGGCCCTACGCCCATGACGACAACTTCGGCCCCGCGACCACCCGGATGGGCTGGTTGGCCGACCAGCTCGACACCAGCGCCATCGACATCATGGGCCTCCAGGAGCCCAACGCCGACCAGATCTTCCACCTGCTCAAGGCCTCTCGCGGCACCTGGGACGTCTACCCGCGACCGGAGTCCGGCGATGACGCCGTCGAGGCCCCGCTGGCGTGGCGCACGAGCGTCTGGGAGGCCGTGGAGACGATCCCACTGACCACCCAGTTCATCAGCAAGCAGCTCCCCCGACCCGTCGTACGTCTGCGCCACAAGGTGACGGGCAAGGAGGTCTGGGTCATGAACGTGCACAACGCGCCGTGGCAGTACCAGAAGAAGCGCAACATGGCTACCAAGGTTCAGCTCGCCAAGATCAACGAGCTGCGTGCCACCGGGGTCCCGGTGCTCTTCATCGGTGACATGAACGAGAAGCGCACCCTGCTGTGCAAGGTGCTTTCCACGACCGACCTGATCAGCCCGTACGGCGGCACCTACGACCCGGTCAGCGGCAAGTGCTCCAACCCGAAGACGCGGATGCGAGTGGACTGGATCTTCGGCTCACCGGATGCGACCTACAGCAACTTCGCCTACACCCGGCCGCAGCTGCTCAGCCTGGTCACCGACCACAACATGGCACTCGTCGACGTACGCCTGCCCTGAGTCGCGGCTGACTCGATAGGCTCCACCCGCACGTTCGCACTACCGGCCAACCGGGGCCGGCTGCGGCGCGGCGGTTGTGAACAGGGAAGGGGGCGGACGTGGCAGAACGGGTCGTGCTCCACATCGGCTCGATGAAGTCGGGCACCAGCTTCATCCAGAACGTCTTGGGCAACAACGGTGACGCCTTGGCGCAGCACGGCATCTCGTTCGCGGGGGAGCGCTGGCGCGATCAGGTGGCGGCCGTCCAGGACCTGATCGGTCACGGCGGACCGCAGCAGCCGCCGCTCGACCCGACCGGGCCCTGGTGTCGGTTGGTGGAGGAGATCAACGCCACGCCCGGCACCGTCGTTGTCTCGATGGAGTTCCTGGCACCGCGGGTGGCCCACAAGATCGAACTGATCCGCGACGCTCTGGGCGGCCAGCTCGAGGTGGTGCTGACCGGGCGTGACCTGGCCCGCAACATCGCGGCCATGTGGTTGGAGTCGGTGCAGAACGGCTCGGCGATCGGCTGGGACGACTACCTGGCGGCCGTTCGCTCCGAGGATCGCACCGCACCGGTCGCGCGTAACTTCTGGAACCACCAGGGTCTGGCAGCGATCGCTCAGCGCTGGAGCCAGTGCGTCGGTGCCGACCACTTCACGCTGATGACCGTGCCACCCAAGGGTGCCCCGAGCCACCTGCTGTGGGAGCGATTCGCCCAAGTGCTCGAGCTGGACCCGGCTGCGTTCGAGCTCAACGTGCGTGCCAACCGCTCGATCGGGCTGGCCACCGCGATGACCCTGCGGCACCTGAACCAGCTGCTGGCCGCCGACGGCGTCTCGGCCTCCGAGCACAAGTTCTACGACCTGCTGATCAAGCATCTGCTGGTCAAGCGCGGCATGGTCGCCCGTGGGGGCGAACCCACGCTCGGGCTCGACGAACGCTGGGTGATGAAGCGCGGTGCCGCCGAGGTGGCCGCCCTCCGCAAGCAGGGGCACCGGGTGATCGGTGACCTCGACGAACTGTTGCCGGTCCCCGTCAAGGGGGTCCATCCCTCCCAGGTCTCTCCCGAGCTGCAGCTCGACGCCGCGATGGACGGACTGGCCCGGATGGCCCAGATCGCCATGGAACGCGAGAGCAAGCACCGCCGACGCCTGCAACGACTCAAGAGGCGAAAGGCCACCGCATGAGTTTGCCTACTGTTGCCGTGATCACCATGGCGCGCGACGAAGGTTCGATGCTTCGCCGCTGGGTCGACCACTACTCCCGCGAGGTCGGCGCCGAGAACCTCGTCGTGGTCGACGACAACAGCTCCGACGGCTCGACCGACAACCTGCCGTGCCCGGTGCTGCGGATCCCACCGCTGACCAAGAAGTCCTTCGAGCCCGCCCGGATGGGGCTGCTCGGGGGCCTCTCGGCCGGTCTGCTCGAGGCCTACGACGCCGCGATCTTCTGCGACGTCGACGAGTTCATCGTCGCCGAGCCCAAGAAGTACGAATCACTGCGGCACTTCGTGGCGGCCCGGCCGGATCGTCAGGCGGTAGGGGTGATGGGACTCAACGTGGTCCATGACGTCGGTATCGAGCCGGCGCTGGTCGACGGCGAGCCCATCCTGGGCCAACGACGGCTGGCGAAGTTCCTGCCGCTCATGTGCAAACCGTCCCTGAAATGGGTGCCGGCCCACTGGGCCTTGGCATCGCACGGCATCCGGTGTCCCTTCGAGGTCGATCCCGAGCTGTTCATGTTCCACATGAAGTTCGCTGACCGCGACCACCTCCAGGCGGTGGCCGACCACCGCCACGAGATGTTTCGCAGCGACGGTCGGGCCGCACGCACCAGCTGGGAACGCAGTGGCGGTGACATGGTCGACCTGTTGGACGAGATCACGGCAGACATCGACCACGAGGCCATCAAGACGTTCGGCCCGCCACTGAAGAAGTTGCCGACGATCGTCGAACAGAGCACACCCGAAATCTGGCGAGCTGTCGGGAGTGGCCAGGTCCAGGCGATGCGGAACCGGCCGTTCGTGCGCATCCCCGACCGGTTCCTTGCTCGGGTATGAGTCATGACTGAGCAGGTCACCGGAGTCCGTGTCGACGACGCCGGTATTCACCTCACGGCGAGCGCGGATGTGTTGTGCAACCTGCACTTCGACGACCGTCGGATCTGGTCCTTCTGGGCGCTGCGTGACGGCGCAGCCAGGGGCAGCGGCTGGCTGGTGCAGTGGCCCGAGCGGCTGACCCTGCACCTGGAGGGCACTACCCGGGTCCGCATCGAACTGGGCGCCGGTGAGGTCGTCTTCGACGACGAGGTCTCCTTCGGCAGTCAGGATCGGCGGCTGACGGTGGTCGGGCGCGACGGCGCGCCGCTCGGCATCGACATGTATGGCCGACTGGTCAAGACGTTCGAGACCAAGGCCGCAGGGGAGCTCACCCCGCTGCTGGACGCGCTGGAGACCGTGCTGGACCTGTTGAAGGGGCAGGGCCTGGCTGCCTTCCCGGCCTACGGGACGCTGCTGGGCGCCGTGCGTGAGGGCACCTTTCTGGGCCACGACAACGACGCCGACGTGGGCTACGTCAGCGAGCACACCCACCCCATCGACGTCATCCGCGAGTCCCATCGGGTGCAGCGCGCCATCCAGCGTCAGGGCTACCCCACGAGTCGACACAGCGGGGCGGCGTTCAAGATCGACGTCCCCGACGCCGACGGCTCGGTCCGCGGCCTGGACGTGTTCGGCGGGTTCTTCCAGAGCGGTCACCTGGCCCTGTTGGGCGAGATCTGGGCGCCCTACGAGAAGGAATGGATCTTCCCCCTCGGCACGGTACGTCTCGACGGACGCGAACTGCCGGCGCCCGCGGACCCCGAACGGCTGCTGACGCACACCTACGGGCCGGGCTGGCGGGTCCCCGACCCGGCCTTCCGCTACGAGAAGGACCCCGACGTGCAGCGGCGATTCGACGAGTGGTTCCGCGGGACG
>JARICB010000334.1 GCA_029264225.1 Nocardioides sp.
TCTCCCGGCTGCGTCCGGCGCTGGCCGCAGCAGCCCGCGCGGCGACGTCGAAGCGCTCCTACGTGGTCAACGTCTCGGCGATGGAAGGTCAGTTCTCCCGCCGCTACAAGGGCGCCGGGCACCCGCACACCAACATGGCGAAGGCCGCGCTCAACATGATGACGCGGACCTCGTCGGGCGAGATGTTCGAGACCGACAACATCTTGATGACCGCCGTCGACACCGGCTGGATCACCGACGAGCGTCCGCACCAGGACAAACTGCGGATCGCGGCCGAGGGGTGGCACGCCCCGCTCGACCTGGTCGACGGCGCCGCCCGGGTCTACGACCCGATCGTGATCGGCGAGGCCGGCGAAGACCTCTACGGCTGCTTCGTCAAGGACTTCAAGCCCTCCCCCTGGTAGCCCGCGAAGTCAGGACCGGTTCGCCTCACCGGCGATGTTGACCATCCACGGGACGCCGAACTTGTCGACGAGCGAGCCGTAGTCGTCGCCCCACATCTGTCGCTCCAGCGGCATCGTCACGGTGCCGCCGTCGGCCAGACCGTCCCAGTAGCCACGCAACAGGTCGACCTCCTCACCGCTCAGGGAGATCTGTCCGTTGGGGATGGCGTCCATCCCGGGGGGCAGGTCGGAGGCGAAGAGGGTGAAGCCATCCGGGGACTCGAGGGAGGCGTGCATGACCTTGTCCTTGAGTTCCCCCTCCTCGCCCATCTCGCCGAACGTCGAAACCTCGGGGGTGCCGCCGAACACGGTGGCGTAGAAGTCCATCGCCTCGCGGCAGTTGCCGTCGAAGTTGAGGTAGGGGTTGAGCTTGGCCACGGTGCCTCCCGGAAGTGAACGTGGCCGACGTGGTGCCAGCCACGAATTCACGCTAGGCAACAACTTCCCGCACAGTCGGCACCCGGCGACGCATCCGCACAATTGGGCACTCGGTAGAGCCGGGACGATTGTGACTCCATACCCCCCAGGGGTATAGTGACGAACATGGAGCATGAACACAGTTACGTCGCCCACGGCACCAAGGACGCACACCTCAAACGACTCAAGCGCATCGAGGGACAGGTTCGGGGGATCTCCCGGATGGTCGAGGAGGAGCAGTACTGCATCGACATCCTGACCCAGGTCTCCGCGGTCACCCGCGCACTCCAGTCCCTCTCCCTGGGTCTGCTCGAGGAGCACCTGGAGCACTGCGTCGTTGAAGCCGTGCGTCAGGGCGGCGCCGAGCAGGAGATCAAGCTCAAGGAGGCCAGCGCGGCCATCGCGCGGCTCGTGAAGTCGTAGTACCCCACCCCTGTAGGAGGACCAGATGAACACCGAACAACTCACCGTCACCGGCATGACGTGCGAACACTGCGTAGCCAGCGTGACCGAGGAGATCAGCGAGATCCCGGGCGTCGAGGCCGTCCAGGTGGACCTGCCGACCGGCGCCGTGACCGTCACCAGCAACCAGCCCCTCGATCCGGCGGCCGTCCGCGCCGCCGTCGAGGAAGCTGGCTACCAGGTCTCATGAGGGCCCCCATCCGGCTGGCGATCTTCGCCGCTGGGCTCCTCCTCGCCTTCGCTGCGGCGTGGGGCATCGGCGCGGCCGTAGGCCCAGCCCCCGCGCCCCCGCAGCAGGACAACCACGACATGGACATGAAGAGCCCCGGAGATGTCACCCATGACCGCTGACGTCGAACTCGCCATTACCGGCATGACATGTGCGTCCTGCGCCAATCGGATCGAACGCAAGCTGAACAAGATCGACGGGGTCACGGCCACCGTCAACTACGCGACCGAGAAGGCGAAGGTCACCTACCCCGAGTCGGTCAGCACCGACGACCTGCTCCAAACGATTGAGCAGACGGGGTACGCCGCCACGTTGCCGGTGCCGCCCGACGCTCGTCTCGACACCGCAGCCCAGGGCACCGTCACGGAGCGCGACCCGCTGCGCGACCGCTTGCTGATCAGCGCCGCACTCAGCGTGCCCGTCATCGCACTGGCCATGGTGCCGGCCTGGCAGTTCACCTACTGGCAGTGGCTCTCCCTGACTCTTGCCGCCCCCGTCGTGGTGTGGGGCGCCTGGCCCTTCCACCGCGCCGCCTGGACCAACCTGCGCCACGGCGCCGCGACCATGGACACACTGGTCTCGGTCGGCGTGCTCGCCGCACTGGGCTGGTCGCTCTATGCGCTCTTCCTCGGCACCGCAGGGGCGCCCGGCATGACCCACCAGTTCGAGCTGACCATCGACCGCGCGGATGGCGCCGGCAACATCTACCTCGAGGCTGCGGCCGGGGTGACGACGTTCATCCTGGCCGGCCGGTGGCTCGAATCGCGCGCCAAGCGCCAGTCCGGGGCCGCCTTGGCCGCCCTGATGCAGCTCGGCGCCCGTGACGTCGCCGTACTGCGTGAGGGACGCGAGACGCGCATCCCGATCGAGGCGCTGGCGGTCGGCGAGCAGTTCGTCGTTCGTCCCGGCGAGGCCATCGCCACCGACGGCGAGGTCGTCGAGGGCAACTCGGCGGTCGATGCCTCGATGCTCACCGGTGAGTCGGTGCCGGTCGAGGTCTCCCCCGGCGACGCAGTCGTGGGCGCGACCGTCAACGCCGGCGGGCGGCTCGTGGTGCGCGCTACCCGGGTCGGCGCCGACACCCAGCTGGCCACCATGGCCCGGTTGGTCGAGGAGGCACAGAACGGCAAGGCGCAGGTGCAGCGGCTGGCCGACCGGATCTCGGGCGTCTTCGTGCCGATCGTGATCGTCCTGGCCGTCGCCACGTTGGGGTTCTGGCTGGGCTCCGGCGCCGGTACGGCGGCAGCCTTCACCGCCTCCGTCGCGGTGCTGATCATCGCCTGCCCCTGCGCGCTCGGCCTGGCCACGCCCACTGCACTGATGGTCGGCACCGGCCGCGGCGCCCAGCTGGGCATCCTGATCAAGGGCCCCGAGGTGCTGGAGTCGACCCGCCGCGTCGACACCGTCGTGCTCGACAAGACCGGCACGGTCACCACCGGGGAGATGACGGTGCACGACATCGTGGCCGCCAGCGGCGAATCCACCGAGCGGGTGCTGCACCTTGCCGGGTCGCTCGAGCACGCCTCCGAACATCCGATCGCCCGCGCCATCGCGGCCGCCGCCGATGACCTGCGACCGGTCGATGACTTCGCCAACGAGGCCGGCGTCGGGGTGTCCGGCGTCGTGGATGGTCATTCGGTCTCGGCGGGTCGGGCCACAGCCGTGGAGGATTCCGCGCTGCAGGCAGCAGTCGAGGCCGCCTACGCCGCCGGTCGCACCCCGATCCAGGTGGTCTGGGACGGCGTCACGCGCGGCGTCATCGTGGTCGGTGACACCGTGAAGGAGTCGTCGGCCGAGGCGATCACGATGCTGCGCGAGCTCGGCCTCACGCCCTACCTGCTGACCGGCGACAACGAGGCGGCCGCCCGCGCCGTGGCGGCCCAGGTCGGGATCGAGCACGTCTTCGCCGACGTACTCCCCGCCGGCAAGGTCGAGGTCGTCAAGCGGCTTCAGGGCGAGGGGCGCGTCGTCGCGATGGTCGGCGACGGGGTCAACGACGCCGCGGCGCTCGCCCAGGCAGACCTGGGCCTGGCGATGGGCACCGGCACCGACGTAGCGATCGAGGCCAGCGACCTGACGCTGGTACGCGGCGACCTGCGGGTGGCTGCCGACGCGATCCGGCTCTCCCGCCGCACCCTCACCACGATCAAGGGCAACCTGTTCTGGGCGTTCGCCTACAACGTGGCTGCGCTCCCGATCGCTGCCGCCGGGCTGCTGAACCCGATGCTGGCGGGCGCCGCCATGGCGTTCTCGAGCGTGTTCGTGGTGACCAACAGCCTGCGGCTGCGACGCTTCGCCTGAGGCTGGGCGGGTTCCTCCCGGCCAGTCGCTCGGGGGGTTCGGTTCCCCCGGTTAACCGGGGGAACCGAATCTTCTGGGGTGCTGCAACACCCCAGATGTGTACGACTCGCGCGGGAGGTCGGGGCGTGCCGGGCGTGTCGGAACGGGCAAGCCCGCCCCGGGAGTACGCCGCTGGGTGGCCCCCGATCCGGCTAGCCGCCCAACCCCGCGACCGGGCAATCCGAGCGAGTGCCCCCTCGAATTAGCGAGACGCCGGGCCGCGGGTGCGGAGCAGCCAGGCCAGGCCCAGGAACGGCAGCACCAGCGGCAGGTAGCCGTAACCCTGGCCGTAGGCCGACCAGACGGTCGCGTCCGGGAAGAGCTCGGGGTCGAGCACTGTCAGGGTGCCGACCGTGAGCACGCCGACCAGCTCGAAGCAGACGGCCGCCCAAGCCACGCGGCGCGGGGCCGGCCCGACCTCGGCCAACCCCAGAGTTGCTGCGATGTAGACGAGGGCGGCGAGCGCGGACAACACGTAGGGCACTGGCGCCTCGGAGGCCTTGGTAGCGAGCTGCACGCCCGAGCGAGCCGTTGCCGAGATCGCGAAGACCGCGTAGATCGCGACCAGGGTTCGTCCGAGCCCGGACTTCGTGGACCCAGCGATCGGCTCAGCCATGGACCTGGATCACCCGCACGATGAGGAACGCTGTGGTCAGCGCCGAGACGATGAGCACACCCGTAGCGCCGCGACTGCGCTCCGAGAGCGACCAGAGCACGCCGAGGGGCAGGATCAGCGGGGTGCCGAGCAGGTAGCCGACGAAGTTGACCCGGCTCGCGATCTCCGCGTCACCGAAGACCTGCACGATGCCGACAACGGCCTGCACCAGCAGCCCGATCTCCAGCACCACTGCGAATCCGACTACGAAGTTGTCGGGCGTGCGGTCCAGGACGACGTACACCCCCGCGACGACCGCCAGCAACAGCGACGCGCCGATCAGGATCGTCTGGAGCGGCTCAATCATGGGGCCAGTGTCGCAGCCCAAGGAGGCCGCCTGCGCGGCCACCCACAGGTAGCTGATGGGCACGTTTGCCAGACAGCGCCGCGGGAAGCCTGACCCATGACGCCGAAGGGACCCACGATGACCGACTCCGCAGCGAAGTGGATCGAGCAGGTGCGCCACGAGAGTATCGACCGACTGGAGTCCATCCAGCGGATGCAGGATGAGCTCGCCGGGATCCATGGCGAGGCGGTGGCCGCCCGCGGTCTGGTATGGGTGCGGGTATCGGCAGCCGGAATGGCGATGGGGCTCGACCTCGACCCGGAGGCGATGCGGCTGGGCGCGGGCGAACTCTCCGCCGCCATTCTGAGCGCCCTCGGCGAAGCCACCGCCCGAGCCGGGGAACGCGTGCGCGCTGTCGTAGGTCAGGTCGTGCCCGCCGAGGAACTGGCGGCCCTGATGCGCGGCACCGTCACCGACACCGACCGCCATGAGGTGGAGGCGCAGTTGGTGGCCCTGAAGCATGAGGAGGGTGCTCAGGTGGAAGGCCCCGGAGCAGGCTCGCGGGGTTGAGCAGGCCGGTCTGATCACCACCCGCCGCAGATGAGCCCAACGGGTTTCGCCGATCACGCCTTCGAAGTGAACCCCGAGATGCCGCTCGGCAGCAATGTCGACGCCCTCGTCGCGGCCTGGAGAAGCGGACCAGAAGCGTCCGGAACTGGTCCTAGCCTCTGAGGAGACAGACCACTATCAAAGGACGTGACATGGACATCGTGCTCATCGCTGGCCTCTGGCTCGACGGATCCGCCTGGGACCAGGTCGTGCCGGAGCTGGAACAGCTCGGCCACCGAGCCATTGCCCTGACCCTGCCCGGACAGGGCGACGGCTCGACGCAGGCAACCTACGACGATCAGGTGGCCGCCGTCGTCGGCGCCGTCGATGCCGCGTCGGGCCGACCCTTCGTCGTCGGTCACTCTGCGGCGTGCACCCTGGCGTGGGTGGCAGCCGATCTTCGGCCGGATCGGGTGTGCGGAGTGGCACTGATCGGCGGCTACCCACAGCCCGACGGCAACGCGTACGCCGACTTCTTCGCCCCGACCGGCGACGCAGTGCCCTTCCCCGGCTGGGAGCCCTTCTCGGGTCCCGACTCCGCTGACCTCGCTACCGAGGTCAGGAGCAGCATCGCGGCTGGCGCCCACCCCATGCCACTGTCGGTGGTTCGGGGCACCGTTCGACTGCAGGACGAGCGCCGCCACGACGTGCCGCTTACGCTGATCTGCCCGGAGTTCAGCCCCGCCCAAGCGCAGGAATGGATCGACGGCGGCGGCGTGGTCGAGTTGGCCGACGCCCGTCGTCTCGACCTCGTCGACCTCGACTCGGGGCACTGGCCGATGTTCAGCCGACCGGTCGAGCTGGCCCGGGTCATCGCCGAGGCGGCCGATGCTGCTGCTCAGAACGAGGGCGTCAAGGCCTCCGGTGGTTGATCGACCCGGTCGGTGACCTCGACCCGCACCCGGATCCCCACCAGCGTGACCGCCGGCTTCTTCCACGAGCCGTCGAGGGTGGTGACCTCCTTGAGCACCAGACCCTGGGCCTTCTTGACCAACTGCTTCTGGATGAACGAGAGGTGCTTGACCCACACCTGGTAGGCCCCGAGCAGCAGCCTGATCCGCTGCAGATCGGCGGACAATCTGCCCAACTGGATGGCGATCCGGGCACCGACCACGCCCGCCTTGGCGGCCGCGGCGGCGGCACCCGCCGCGGCCGACGCGCCCAGCGTGACGATCGCCCCGACCGCACTGATCGCCAGCGAGAGCGCTGCCCATTCGACCAACTCCTCGATCAGGTCGGCCACCACGAGCTCCGCATGGCGCACGGCGTCGGCGGCCTCGTCGAGCAGGTGAGCCACCTCGCCCGTGCGATCCGCGACTTCCTCCAACTCCCGCGCCAGGGTGAGCACCGCCTCGTCGAAGGCGTCGTGGGCCGAGCCCTCCCACTCGCCGGTGACCAACCGCGCGCAGGCATGTTGGTCGCGGGCCACCTCACCTACGGCACGCGACATCGCCCGCCAGCGCCGGGCCGTCTCGTGCACCTGCTCGTCATCGCCGGTGACCCATTCCCACTTCTCCACCAGCGGGGCCAACAGCGGTCGCATCAGGGCAGCCACCTCACCGCCCATGCCACCGAGCTTGGCCTCGAGGTCGAAGACCGGTGCAGTCCTGGGCATCAGGCGCCGCCGAAGAGCGAGTCGAATCGGTCGGCGACGGCCTCGTCCACTGTGCGGTAGAGGTTGCGAAGCTCGCGTACGCCCTCACTGAGGTCTTCGCAACGGTGCGCGACCTCCCAGAGCCCATCGCGGGTGGCAGCGTCGACGTGGCGGAAGGTCTCGAGAAGATCGTGGGCCGGCAGGATCTTGCCGAGAGCGCCCCGGTCCAGGCCGGCGTCGCGGCGCTCGCGCTGGAGCCGGATCACGGCATTGCGGGCAGCGCGTTGGTCGGCCGCAGCGCGCGTCATCGCGTCGTAGTCGGCCAGGAGTTGGGTAGTCATCGGGTCCTCCACTCGTTGAGCAATTGGTGAAGGGAGAGTTCCCGGACCGGGCAGGTTCGCAAACGAGGAACCTGGGCGGCTGTGGATAACGTCAGCGCCAGCGGTGCCGGGCGCTCGGGACCGGCCCGGTCGGGGGCGTCCCTATCTCGATCTCGCGCCCGTACTCCCAGCCCTCGAGGAGCGGCAGGAAGTCGCCGCTCCAGAAGGTGCCGGGGTCGAACCACGTGGCGCGCCGGTCGAGGGAAAGGATGCCCATGTCCTGGAGCGTGGTGGCCACGATCTCGGCACAGTAGGCCTTCTCGGGTCGCACCTTGTGACCGCGCTTGCTGCGGGCGACGTAGGCGTCGCGTCCGCGCAGCCAACGGGCCGCCAGCTTGGCCGTACTCGGAAATGAGACGCCATTGAGCCGGGCGATCGCGGTCAACAGCGCATCCTCCTCGGCCCGTCCGACCTGGGGAGTGAGTTGGCGCAGCCACGCCTGCTGGCCGTAGGTCTCGCCCCACCGGTCCACCACTTGGCGGATGTCGTGGAGTTGTACGCCGCGGTGGTGGTCGCCGGTCCACACGTCGATCAGACCCTTGGAGAGCTCGGCATGCCACATCAGTGGCGGTAGGTCGTCGATCACGACGGCCATGCCGACATGGTTGACCGGCGAATTGGTCAGCGTTTGGATGGCCCGGTCGGCCACTGTGCGGCCGCGGAAGAGCCACAGGTCGCCGGTGCGGGTCAGGTCGACGGCCTGGTCAAGGGTGAGAGCGTCACGCATGGCGGCAGTCTGCCCTGCCCGGCCGGCGCGGCTACGCTCCCTCCATGGCCAACAAGAGATTCGTGTGGTGGATGCTGCTCGGACTGGCCGGCGTGGTCGGCGTCGCCGCGACCGGCGCAGCCGTGGCCCGCCAGGAACGCACCCGCCGTTCCTACTCCCCCGATGAGATCCGCGACCGGCTGCACCAGCGGCACGCCGAGATCACCGAGGATCCTGCGTAGCCACGATTCGTCGGCGTGACCGGGGACAGCGGTATTCCGCAGCCACCAGGTGACTGCGCAATACCGCTGTCTCTCAGGGCTCGATGTGCATCGCGCCGGCCTCTGGACCGGCCTCGTCGTCGAGGACGACCGGTTCGCCATCTCCCAGCACATCCTCGTCGGCGGGCACGCCATCGACCTCGTCGCCGAGCATCTCGACGTCGTCGGGATCGTGGTAGCCAGCCTGCTCGTCCGGCTCCTCCTGCATCAGCCGCACGCTCATCGACTCGTCCTCCACGTCAACCAGCTCGGCCCCGCGAGGCTGGCGATCCGGCGGGCTCCACGGTTCGTCGTCGCCAGCGCTGGGATCGTCGAGGTTGACCTCGGCGTCGACCCGCTCGGCGGGATCCAGCTCGGTTCGGCCCCAGTCCCCTTTACCTTGGTTACTCATACCCCCACCATGTCCGCTCGCAGCGCGCCGGACAAGGTCGGCGCCCGCTTAGGCCCCGCCCGAGACTCCGGTGGCCTCGCGCAGCCAGGCCCACGCCTGCGCCCGGGCTTCCTCGCTGGCGCGAGTGGTCGGCAGGATGTTGATCGGCCGCGGGCGCCGGTCGTGCCAGAAGAGCCCGCTCGGGGGAGTGGGCTCGGCGGCGGCGAGCCAGATGCTGGTGTCGGCACCTTCCACGTCGTCGCGCAGTATCCGGCTCGTCATCGCCCGGAACCGGGGCAACGACTCCCGGACTCCCGGTGTGTCGGCCCAGCCGGGATGCATGGCCGAGGTGGTGATGCCGGCGAGCGACCATCGGTCGGCCAGCAGCGGAAGCATCTCCACCTGCATGCGCTTCGACCGCGCATAGGACGCCGTGGGTGAATAGTCGCCCTTGCGGTATTCCGGGTCGTCGGCGCGCAGCTCTTGGCTGTAGAGCCCGCCGCTGCTCACCAGCACTACCCGGGCGTCGTCGAGCACGGGCAGCAGCGCCTGGGTCATGACGACCGGCCCGAGCAGGTGCACGGCCATGCCCAGTTCGTGGCCCTGGGCCGACTCGGTGCGCTTCGGCGCCATCACGCCGGCGTTGTGGATCACGGCAGCCACGGAGGGGAGTTCACTCACGATCTCGCCCGCAAAGCGGCGTACGTCGTCAAGGTCGCCCACGTCGCAGCGCCGCACCTGCAACTTCGCCCCGGGCAACCGTCCCGCGATCTCGGCGCGGACCCGTTCGCCTTTGGTCTCGTCACGCACCACCAGGTGCACGGTCGCGCCGAGCTCGGCCAGACCTTCGGCGGTGGCGATGCCCAGGCCCGAGCTCGCACCGGTCACCAGCACATGCCGTCCGGCCAGCGAGCCTGCCAGCGGGTCAGCCGGCCAGCCGGGCAGCGCGCGGCGTACGCGCAGACCGATGCGGGTATAGCCGAGCACCAGCGACCGGTCCATCACGGTGTCGATCGTCCGCACGGGCAACGGCCGCTTCACGGCGTGCTCGCCAG
>JARICB010000405.1 GCA_029264225.1 Nocardioides sp.
AGGTCATCCGCGAGGCCGAGAAGGCCGGCATCGCCCGCGACTGGATCGACGCCGCTCAGCGCTCCCCGATCTACGCGCTGATCAACACCTTCAAGGTGGCCCTGCCGCTGCACCCCGAATACCGCACGATGCCGATGGTTTGGTACATCCCGCCGCTGTCGCCGGTCGTCGATGTGGTCCAGGAGACGGGCGAGGACGCCGAGGACAAGGGCAACCTGTTCGCTGCCATCGACGCGCTCCGGATCCCGGTCGAATACCTCGCCGAGCTCTTCACCGCTGGCGACGTCGAGCCCGTTGACGCCGTACTCAAGAAGCTGGCCGCGATGCGCTGCTACATGCGCGACATCAACATGGGTCGCGAGCCCGACGCCTCGATCCCGGCTGCGGTGGGCATGACCGAGGAGGAGATGTACGACATGTACCGCCTCCTCGCGATCGCCAAGTACGACGATCGCTACGTGATCCCGCCGGCCCACGCCGAGCAGGCTCACTCGTTGGAGGAACTCTCCACCGAGTGCGCGGTCTCCGAATACGGCGGCGGGCAGCAGGATCTCTTCGGCGAAGGCTCCGGTGTCCCGACCCCGATCGCGGTCGAGAACTTCCAGATGCTCCAGGATCGCCAGACCTCCGACACGCTCGCCGGGCCGGAGAACAAGGGGGCCCGGGTCAACCTGCTCAACTGGGACGGCAAGGGCTCCCCGTCGGGCCTGTTCCCACCGAAGAGCTCAGACTCGTGAGCCGCAGGGGAAGTAAGACGGGGCTGCCGCCCGATCAGCTGACGATCGTGTGGCAGTCGGTCTCCATCCTCCTGGACTACCCCGACGAGCAGGTGCTGGCGCGCGCCGAACTGATCAGATCGGCCTCCCACGAGTTGCCGGTCACGATCGGAGACTCGATCCGGGCGTTTCTCGATCACCTCGAGTCGACGCCGCTGCCGGAGCTCCAGGCCGACTACGTCGAGAGGTTCGACAACCGGAAGCGTTGCAATCTCTTCCTGACCTACTTCGCGCACGGTGACACCCGCAAGCGGGGCATGGCGTTGCTGCGTTTCAAGCAGACCTACATCGAGGCCGGCTTCGAACTCGACGACGCCGAACTCCCCGACCACCTGTGTGTGGTCCTCGAGTTCGCCGCCACCATCGACGCCGATCTCGGGCGGGGTCTGATGCTCGACCACCGCGGTGGCCTCGAACTGCTGCTGCTCTCGCTGCGCGACGCGCAGTCGCCGTGGGCGCACCTGATCCAAGCAGTGACGGCCACGTTGCCGCCGCTGCGTGGCGACGAGAAGGACGCCGTACGCCGCCTGGCAGCCGAAGGTCCTCCCGAGGAAGAAGTGGGATTGGCGCCGTTCGCCGCCCCGCAGTTCAGTCCCGCCGCCCCCGCAGGGCCGACGATGTTGTCCATGCCGTCCTTTCCAGGAGCACGCCGATGAATAACTTCCTTTTCGTGGTGTTTCCCTACATCTGCTTGACGACTTTCGTCGTCGGGCACGTGTGGCGCTACCGCTACGACAAGTTCGGGTGGACCACCCGGTCCAGCCAGCTCTACGAGAACCGGATGCTGCGTATCGGCAGCCCGATGTTCCACTTCGGGATGTTGGGCGTCGTCGGTGGTCACGTCATCGGCCTGCTGGTGCCCCAGTCGTGGACCGACGCGATCGGCATCAGTCATCACGCCTACCACGTCGTCGCCATCGGTGGCGGCCTGGTGGCGGGCCTGGCGGCCTTCATCGGCATGGTGATCCTGATCTACCGCCGCCGTACGGTGGGGCCGGTGTTCTCGGCCACGACCGTCATGGACAAGGTGATGTACGCCTTCCTCGCTGCCGCGATCGTTCTGGGCATGTGGAACACCATCGCGGGCGGGATCCTTACCATCGGCGGGGAGTACAACTACCGCGAAGGTGTGTCGGTCTGGTACCGCTCGTTCTTGGCCTTCCAGCCCGATGCCGCCCTGATGGGGGAGGCGCCGCTGGGCTTCCAGCTGCACGCGTTGTTCGCCTTCGCGTTGTTCGCGATCTGGCCCTTCACCCGGCTGGTGCACGTATTCTCGGCACCGGTGGGTTACCTGACCCGCCCCTACATCGTCTACCGCAGTCGCGACGACCAACTGGGATCACACAGCCCGCGTCGTGGCTGGGACAAGGTCGGATAACGCCATGGAGTCCACGTCACTGCGTGATCTCGGCGAGGCCCAGCTCGCCGCCGCCCACCAGGCGCCGGCGGGTCGTGCAGCCCACACCCTCCACGGAGGCCGCGAGCACCAACTGCGCCAGACCCTGATCGCGCTGGTCGCCGGCCGTTCACTCGGTGAGCACGAGTCGCCGGGTGAAGCCACCTTGCAGGTGCTCACCGGTCGCGTCGTGCTGCACGCCGGCGGGGAGCAGTGGGAGGGCAACGACGGGGACCATCTCGTCATCCCCCCACTGCGACACGATCTCGAGGCGCTGACCGACGCCGTCGTACTGCTGAGCGTCGCCACCCACGCCTGACCCGGGGGGCGGTTCCCGCCCTGAGCTCACACTCGTTTGTGGTTGCTTCACCATGTTAAGTGGGGAAGCCGTCACTGGGCACACCGTCGACGCCGTGCAAAGTGACGGGTTCCCTACCTAGCATGGTGGAGCAACGCTGCTGGGCCGACCCCAGGGCTGAATCTCGGCCTGAGCCTGAGGCCGACGAGGCGCCAACGGGGTGGGTCGTAGCCTGAGGCCATGGACACCCCCGACGATGTCACCGCGCTCCTCGGCGCCACCGGCTACCTGGCCGACGAGGAGTTGGCAACGGTCGTGTTCCTGGCAGATCGGATGCAGCGCCCACTGCTCCTCGAGGGGGAGCCCGGTACCGGCAAGACTGCCCTGGCCGAGGCGCTGGCGCAGGCGCTGGAACTGCCGTTGGTGCGACTGCAGTGCTACGAAGGTATCGACGCCTCGCAGGCCCTCTACGACTGGGACTTCCCGCGTCAGATCCTGCATCTGCGGGCGCTCGAGGCGGCCGGTTCTACCGGCGGCGTCGAGGAGGCGGAGAAGAGTCTCTACGACGAACGCTTCCTGCTCGCCCGGCCGGTGCTGGCCGCCCTCCAGCAGGCGCCCGCGGTGTTGCTGATCGACGAGGTGGATCGAGCCGACGACGAGTTCGAGGCGTTCCTGCTCGAAGTGCTCTCGACCTGGCAGGTCACCATTCCCGAGTTCGGCACGGTCGTGGCGGCGACTCCGCCGTTCGTCGTCCTCACCTCCAACCGCACCCGAGAGTTGCACGACGCCCTCAAGCGACGCTGCCTTTACCACTGGATCGAGCACCCCGGGCTCGCACGCGAGGTCGCGATCGTGCGCTCCCGTGCACCCGAGGTCGCCGACGCGCTCGCTCAACAGGTGGTCGGCGTCGTGCAGCAGTTGCGCCGACGTGACGACCTGCTCAAACCGCCAGGGGTGGCTGAGACGCTGGACTGGGCGCGGGCACTGAACCACCGCGGCACCACTTCGCTCGACCTCGCGTCCGCAGCAGCCACCCTCGGTGCGCTCGTCAAGTACCGCGAGGACGGCGATCGGGTCCGGCAGGCACTCGATCGGATGCTGACGCCTTGAGCATCGAGGCGCTCCCCGTGCTGCTCGGCTTCGCCCGAGCCCTGCGAGCCGCCGGTGTCCCCGTCACCCCCGACCGTTCGCACGGCTTCGTCGAAGCCACTGCGCTCGTCGGCCTCGACGACCGTCGAGCCACCTACTGGGCCGGGCGGGCCACCCTGTGCGCCGGGCCGGATGACCTGACGCGCTACGACCAGGTCTTCGAGGCGTGGTTCGACCCCGACAGCGACCTCCCGCGCCGACGCGATCCCGGGCCGCCGACGCCGCCGGTCGCACGTTTCCCGGAACTGGACGCCTCCGCCGAGGGCGAGACCGGTGACGACGACGAGGTGATCAGGGCGGTGGCAACGACCAGTGACGTGCTCCGACATCGCGACGTCGCCACGCTGGACGCGGCCGAGCGGCAGCGGTTGACGGGCATGTTTGCGACGCTGCAGCCGACCGCGCCACTGCGGCGTACCTCTCGACAGGCCCGGTGGCACCGTGGTCGCCTCGACACCCAACGCACCCTGCGCGACACCCTGCGCCGCATGGGTGAACCGGGTGATCTGGCCTGGCGTCGCCCTCGAGTACGACCGCGACGCGTGGTGCTCCTGGTCGACGTGAGCGGTTCGATGAGCGCCTACGCCGACTCGTTGCTGCGGCTCTCGCACCGCTTCGTCACGACCCAGCCCCGGGTCGAGGTCTTCACCCTCGGCACCCGGCTGACCCACATCACGCGAGCGCTGCGCCATCGCGATCCCGACCGGGCACTGATCGCCGCCGGTGAGGTGGTGCCGGACTGGTCCGGCGGAACCCGTCTCGGCGAGACGCTGCGGATCTTCTTGGACCGGTGGGGTCAACGGGGACTCGCCCGCGGCGCGGTCGTCGTGGTCTTCAGTGATGGGTGGGAACGCGGCGACGCTTCCTTGCTGGGCGAGCAGATGGCGCGCCTGCACCGGCTGGCCCACCGAGTGGTGTGGGTCAACCCGCATCGCGGCAAGGTCGGCTACGAGCCGGTGCAACAGGGGATCGCCGCCGCGCTGCCGTCCGTCGATGACTTCCTGGCCGGCCACTCGCTGGCAACGTTTGCTGATCTGGTGGAGGTGGTGGCCCGTGCGTGAGGTGCTCGATGAACTGATGGTGTGGTGGGAGTCGGGGGAGG
>JARICB010000412.1 GCA_029264225.1 Nocardioides sp.
TCGGCTCTGTCTGGGACAGCGGCTACTGCCGCTGGACCGCTCCGACCCGCTCGCTGGCCACCTTCACGGCCGCGTCGCGAGCGGCGGTGGCCTCGCCCTCCTTGAGGGTCCGGTCGGCGGCGCGGAAGCGGAGTGCGTAGGCGAGCGACTTCTTGCCTTCCCCGACCTGGTCCCCGGTATAGACGTCGAAGAGCCGGATCGACTCCAGCAACTCACCGGCGCCCGCCCTCAGGGCGGCCTCCACGTCGGCAGCCACCACGACGGCATCGACGACCAGCGCCACATCCTCCTTGGCGATCGGGTAGGACGAGAACTGCCTTGCGGGGCGCAGGTGGACGGCGCGCTCGATCAGTGCGTCGAGATCCACCTCCGCGGCGATGGAGCGAGCGGGCAGGCCAAAGGCCTGGCACACCTGCGGGTGCAACTCGCCGGCGTGGCCGATCAGGTGTCCCTCGACCCTCAGGGCCGCGCACCGGCCGGGGTGCCACGGTGCGACGTCGGCGGCTGTTGCCTCGACCTCGAGTCCAAGTGCGTCGGCAACGGCGCGCACGGCGGCCACGGCGTCGGCCCAGGTCATGGCCCGACCTGTGCCCCACCAGCCAGCGGCGACCTCCTCACCCGAGGCGACCAGCCCCAGGTGCAGCGGCTGCTCGGGCACTGCCTTGATGAGGGCCGCGAACTCGGCCTCGCTAGGACGACGATCGACGGGAAGGATCGCGGCCGGCTCGCCGCTACCCGGGTAGGTCACGGTGGCGGTCTCGAAGATCGCGAGATCGGCGATGCCGTGACCGACATTCTTGCCGGCAGCGCGCAGCAGCCCGGGAAGCAGGGTGGTCGTCATGGCACCCGCCTCGGAGCTGAGCGGGTTGGAGAGGCGCAGCACCTGGCGTCGTACGTCGTCGGCGGGCAGGCCGAGCGCGTCGAGGTCGGCGTCGCCGACGAACGGGAAGTTGACCACTTCGACGTAGCCCTCCCCCGCCAGCGTGCGACCGATGCGTCGGCGCAGCAGCTGCGGTCGGGTCAGGCCGCGCCCCGACGGCGGGGTCGGCAGCACCGAGGAGATCTTGTCGTAGCCGACCATGCGGATAACCTCCTCGGAGAAGTCCTGCGGGTCGGTCAGGTCGGGGCGCCAGGGCGGCGGGATGACGCTCAGCGTCCCCGCGCTGGTGACGTGGCAGCCGACCGCCTCCAACAGACGTACGGAGTCCGTCTCGGAGATCTCCATGCCGGAGACGCGGGCGGCCAGGTCGGCCGGCACCTCGACGACGGGCATCGCCGGCGCGCTGCCGACGACCGTGACGCCCGGGTCGACCTGTCCCCCGCCGTGCTCGATGAGCAGTTCGACGACCCGGTCGGCCGCGGCCTCGCAGATGGCGGGATCGACGCCCCGCTCGTTGCGCTTGCCCGCCTCCGAGGAGAGCCGGTGCCGCTTGCCCGTGCGGAACATCGACACGGCGTCCCAGTGTGCCGCCTCCACCAGGATCGACGTCGTATCCGTCGACATCTCGGTGGTCTCGCCGCCCATCACCCCGCCCAGGCCGATGATGCCGGAGTCGTCGGTGACCACGAGGTCACCGGGGTCGAGGGCGCGGTCCGTGCCGTCCAGGGTGCGCAGCCGCTCGCCGGTCCGCGCCCGGCGAATGACGAGCGGCCCCTGGAGCGTGTCGGCGTCGTAGCCGTGGATCGGCCGGCCGGTCTCGAGCATCACGTAGTTGGTGACGTCGACGGCCAGCGAGATCGGCCGCATCCCGGCGGCGACGAGCCGCTGGGCGATGACGTCGGGCGTCGGCGCGGTCGGGTCGAAGCCGGTCACCTTCCGGGCGACGAAGACCGGGCAACCCTCAGCGTCCTCGACGACGACCGGGTGCCCGGCACCGTTGGCCGCCGGCGTGTCGCGGATCGCGGGGTCGCGGAAGTTGCCCGCACCCTCCACCGAGATCGCCACCTCGCGGGCGATGCCGCGCAGCGACAAGGCGTAGGCGCGGTCCGGGTTGATCTCGAACTCGATGACCTCCTCATCGAGGCCAAGGATCGATCGGGCGTCTTCTCCGGGGGTACCTGCGTCAGCGGGCAGGACGACGATGCCGTCGTGCTCGTCGCCGAGGCCCAACTCTCGGGAGGAGCAGATCATCCCGGCCGAGACGTGCCCGTAGGTCTTGCGTTCGCTGATCTCGAAGTTCCCGGGCAGCACGCCGCCGGGCAGGATCACCACGACCAGGTCGCCGGGAGCGAAGTTGTGGGCCCCGCAGACGATGCCTTGCGGCTTACCGGTGCCGTTGGCGTTACCGACGTCGACGGTGCACCAGTTGATGGTCTTGCCGTTCTTCTGCGGCTCGGGCTCCATCGTCAGCACCCGGCCCACCACGAGCGGGCCGGTGATCTCGCTGCCGGGGCTGAGGATGGCCTCGAGCTTGAGCCCGGTCAGGGTCAGGCGGGCCGTCAGCTCCTCGGTCGTCACCTCGGCGGGGACGTCGACATATTCCTTGATCCAGGACAGTGGCGCCTTCATCTGCTCAGATCTCCGTTCCGAAAGCGCTGCTGAAGCGGACGTCGCCCTCGAAGAGCGGCCGCAGGTCCTCGAGGTTGTGCCGGAACATGAAGGATCGGTCGATGCCCATCCCGAAGGCGAACCCGCTGTAGACCTCGGGGTCGACGCCGCAGGCGATCAGCACTCGGGGGTTGACCATGCCGCAGCCGCCCCATTCGATCCAGCCCTCGCCCCGACAGGTGCGGCACGCGGCCGCATCGACGCCTCGACATACGAAGCAAAGCACGTCGACCTCGGCCGACGGCTCGGTGAAGGGGAAGTAGGAAGGCCGGAAGCGGGTGTCGATGCCGTCGCCGAACAACTGGGAGGCGAAGTGGTCCAGGGTGCCCTTGAGGTGGGCCATGGTGATGCCCTCATCGATCACGAGCGCCTCGACCTGGTGGAACATCGGCGAGTGCGTCGCGTCGTATTCGTCGGTGCGGAAGACGCGTCCGGGGCACACGACGTAGATCGGCGGCGTGCGGGTCAGCATGGTGCGCGCCTGGACCGGCGAGGTGTGGGTGCGCAGCACGAGGTGGCGGTCGGCCGGCTCGGTCCAGAACGTGTCCTGCATGGTGCGTGCCGGGTGGTCGGGGCCGAGGTTGAGGGCGTCGAAGTTGAGCCACTCGGCCTCCACGATCGGGCCTTCGGCGATCTCGTAGCCCATGGCGACGAACATGTCGGCGATCAGCTCCGACTGCAGCGTCAACGGGTGTCGACTGCCTCGTCGGCGACGGTCGGTCGGCAGCGTGACGTCGACGGTCTCCTCGACGAGCATCCGCTCCTCGTGCTCCGCCTCGAGTACGACGAGTCGCTGGCCGAGTGCCTTGTTGATCGCACCACGGGCCTGGCCGACGCGGGCGCCGGCCTCCTTACGGGCCTGCGGCGGCAGCGCACCGATCTCGCGGTTGGCCAGCGCCAGCGGCGACCGGTCACCGGCGTGGTCGAGGCGGGCCCGCTTCAGGGAGTCCAGGTCGGTGGCGGCGGCGACGGCGGCGAGTGCCTCGTCGCGCATCCGTTCCACCTCGTCGGCCTTGAGGGGGGTGACCTCGACCGGGTCGTAGTCAGTGTTGGGGCCGGACATGGCTCCCTTTCCAGCGGGCGGTATGAACGCCTCACAGTCTAGAAGTGGGTCTGACGCTCAGTCCCGGGGGTCCTGGCCCGGCCAGTCAACCAGGACGCGGGCTCCGCCACCGGGCGCATCCGTGATCGTGATCAGACCGCCGTGCGCACGGGTGAGGCCATTGACGATGTACATCCCCAGGCCGCTCCCCCCGCTGGCGCCCGCCTTCCAGAACTTGGTGAACACCCGGCGCCTCATCTCCTCCGGGATGCCCTCACCCTCGTCGTCGACCGCGACGCGCACGCCGGGCCACTCGTGCTCGCCGGTCAGCGGCCGAATACTGACCCGCACATTGCCACCGCCATGTCGCACGGCGTTCTCGATCAGGTTGGTGATCACCTGGGTGAACTTGTCGGGATCGATGAACGCCGTCAGGTCACCGTCGGCGATCTCCAGCTCGATCTGGCGGCTGGTGCCTGCCCGTATCGACTCCACGGCGCGGGTCACGAGCACGTCGGCGGCAGACTCGCGTCGGTAGAGCGCGAGCCGACCGGTATCGATCCGGGCCACGTCGAGCAGTTCGGCAATGAGCCGCACCAACCGGTCGGAGTCGGCGTTGACGGTGTTGAGCATCAGCTTGCGCTGGTCGTCGTTGAGTTTGTCCCACCGGTTCAACAGCGCCTGGACGAACCCCTTCACCCCGGTCAGCGGCGAGCGCAGCTCGTGGGCCACGGTGGCCACCAGGTCGGAACGTTCCCGGTCGAGGCGAGCACGGCCACGGCCGTTGCGCAGCGCCACCACCACCGATTCGATGGGATCACAGGGCGAGGCCCGGTGGATCCTGGCGTTGACGAGGACCTCGAGACCCGACGGCAGCAGCCAGGGCTGCTCGGGAATGCCGGTGCGAGTCGACAGACCGCCGTAGGGCTGGTTGGTCGGGCACCAC
>JARICB010000430.1 GCA_029264225.1 Nocardioides sp.
GTCAGCCCACATCGGATGCTCAGGAGACTTGCAGTGACTCGTACGTCGTTCCGCCACACGCTCATCCCGGGTGCCGCCGCCCTCGCCCTCGGCGTCTCGCTGAGCGGCTGCGCAGCCAGCAACGAAACGGCCTCCGCCGATGCGGAGACCCCCTCGGCTGGCACCCTCGCCGGCGAGCTGAACGGCGCCGGCGCCTCCTCGCAGGAGAAGGCCATGGAGGCGTGGGGAACCGGCTTCCAGGGACTCAACCCCGACGCCACCCTCAACTACAACCCGGTCGGGTCGGGTGATGGCCGTACCCAGTTCCTCCAGGGCGGCACGCTCTTCGCGGGCACCGATTCCTACTTCGACGACGACGAGGGCGAGCTCACCGCTGCCAACCAGCGTTGCGGCGGCGAGGACATCATCGAGGTCCCGGCCTATGTGTCGCCGATCGCCGTGATGTTCAACCTCGACGGGGTGGAATCGCTCGACCTCGACGCCGACACGATCGCGCAGATCTTCGACCAGTCGATCACCACCTGGAACGACCGGGCGATCGCTCAGCAGAACCCGGGCGTCGACCTGCCCGACCTGGCCATCACCACCGTTCACCGTCAGGACGACTCGGGTACGACGAAGAACTTCACCGACTACCTCGGTCAGGCCAGCTCCTCCTGGTCGTACGCCGCGGACGACGCCTTCCCCGTCAACGGCGGCGTGGCCGCCGAGGGCACGTCCGGTGTCGTCGCCGCAGTCACCAACGGCAAGGGCACGATCGGCTATGCCGACGAGAGCCAGGTCGGTGACCTGCCGCTCGTCCACGTCCGCGTAGGGGACGAGCACGTGGCTCCCAGCGCCGAAGGGGCAGCCACGACCATGGCCGTCTCGCCGGCCGCCGAGGGTCGCGCCGAGACCGATCTGGCCCGCGACGTGGACCGCACGACGACCGAGCCGGGCGCCTACCCGATCATCCTGGCCTCCTACGTGGTGGCCTGCCAGTCCTACGAGTCGGCCCAGGACGCCGCCCTGGTCAAGGGATTCCTGACCTACGTGCTCTCGGACGAGGGTCAGCAGGCCGCGGCCGACAACGCCGGATCGGCGCCACTCGAGGCGGAGCTTGCCGAAACTGCGCAGGCCATCGTCGACAAGATCGCGGCGCGCTAGGAGTCCCATGAGCGCTCCGACCACTGCACCGACGTCTGCGCAGGACGGCATCCGCCGATCCCCCGCACGTCAGGGCGACCGGATCTTCGCCAGCATCTCGCGCGGTGCGGGACTGACGATCCTGGCCGCCCTGGCCGGAGTGTTCGTGTTCCTGACGGTCCAGGGGTTGCCCGGCCTGGTCCAGGAGGCGAGGTTCTACGGTCCCGATGCCGCCAGCTTCTTGGGCTACGTCACGCCGCTGCTCTTCGGTACGGTGCTGGTCGCGTCGCTGGCCCTGCTCATCGCCGTACCCCTCGCGTTCGGCATCGCGCTGGTCGTCAGCCACTACGCCCCCCGTTGGATCGCCGGTCCGGTGGCCTATGTCGTCGACCTGCTCGCGGCGGTGCCGTCGGTCGTGTTCGGTCTGTGGGGCATCAACGTGCTGGCACCGAAGATGGTGCCGATCTTCGAATGGCTCAACGCCCACCTCGGCTGGCTGCCGTTCTTCGCCTCGCCCGTCAACCCGACCGGCAAGACGATCCTGACCACGGCGCTGGTGCTGGCGATCATGGTGCTGCCGATCATTACCGCCATCTCCCGCGAGATCTTCACCCAGACCCCTCGCCTGCACGAGGAGGCCGCGCTCGCCCTCGGTGCGACCCGGTGGGAAATGATCCGGCTCGCCGTCCTTCCATATGCCAAGTCCGGCATGGTCTCGGCCGTGATGCTGGGTCTGGGCCGGGCACTTGGGGAGACCATGGCCGTGGCGATGGTGCTCTCGGGAGGCGGAGCGATCAGCTTCAACCTGATCACCAATTCCAATCCGACCAGCATCGCGGCCAACATCGCCTCGCAGTACAAGGAGACGACGCCCGGCCAGGTGCACATCCTGATCGCGACCGGGCTGGTGCTATTCCTGGTCACGTTCTTGGTGAATGCCGCGGCTCGCGCCATCGTGGCCCGAGGCGAACGAAAGTTGACCCGATGACCCTTCTCGCCGTACCGAACACCAGCCTCTCGCTCACGATGGGCCGTCTTCCCGGTCGGGCGCCGGCGCTGACCGGCGTCATGGCGATCGCCGCGGCGGGGCTGCTGACACTGTTCCTCGGATCGGGCCTCGCCACGTGGGTCGTGGTGGCAGTCGTGTTCCACCTACTGGGGATCACGGGGTGGTCGGCGATGGTCGAGAACCGGCGCGCAGCCACCGACCGCCTGGTGACCGGCCTGGTTTGGTCGGCGTTCGGCATCGCGCTGGTGCCGCTGGTCTCGCTGATCTGGACCGTCATATCCAAGGGTGCACCCCACATCAACTCCACGTTCTTGACGTTCTCGGCCTTCCGCACCAGCCTCGACCAGCCGGTCGGGATCTACCACGCCATCACCGGCACGCTGGTGATCACGCTGTGCGCCGCCGTCATCTCGCTGCCGATCGGCATCTTCACCGCGATCTACCTCGTCGAGTACGGCGCCGGCAATCGGCTCGCTCGGGCCATCACCTTCCTCGTGGATGTGATGACCGGAATCCCCTCGATCGTGGCGGGACTGTTCGCGTTCGCGATGTTCACTGCCTTCTTCGGTGCCGGCTACCGCGCCGGTGTCGGTGGCGCGGTGGCGCTGTCGTTGCTGATGATCCCGATCGTGGTGCGCTCGACCGAGGAGATGCTGCGGCTGGTCCCGGGCGAGCTGCGTGAGGCGGCGTACGCCCTCGGGACGCCGAAGTGGCGCACGATCACCAAGGTCGTGCTGCGTACGGCGCTGGGCGGCATCGTCACCGGCGTCACGCTGGCGACGGCGCGGGTCATCGGGGAGACCGCGCCGCTGCTGCTCATCGCCGGCCTGACCACCCGCACCAACCTGAACCCGCTCGAGGGGTTCATGACCACGCTGCCGGTCTTCGTCTACTCGCAGTTCCAGAAGGGCACGCCCGCCGACTTCGACCTCGCCTGGGGTGCGGCACTCGTTCTGGTCTTCATGGTGTTGCTGCTCAACATCGCAGCGCGCGTCATCGGCAGGATCTTTGCGCCCCGGACCGGGCGCTGAAGGAGCAATCGTGGCTACCAGCATCGACGTCTGTGACCTCAACATCTACTACGGGGACTTCCTCGCGGTCGAGGGGGTGAACATGAGCATCAAGGCCCGCTCGGTGACTGCGCTGATCGGGCCGTCGGGATGCGGCAAGTCAACGTTCCTACGCTCGCTGAACCGGATGCACGAGGTGATCCCCGGCGCACGGGTCGAGGGGAAGGTGCTTGTGGACGGGCAGTCGCTCTACGACGAGTCGGTCGACCCGGTCGCCGTACGACGACAGATCGGCATGGTCTTCCAGCGGCCGAACCCGTTTCCGACCATGTCGATCTACGACAACGTGGTCGCCGGCAACCGGCTGACCGCCAAGAAGATGAAGAAGCCTGAGGCCGACGCCATCGTGGAGCGGTCACTGCGACGCGCCAACCTGTGGACCGAGGTCAAGGACCGCCTCGGCAAACCCGGCCTGAGTCTTTCGGGTGGACAGCAGCAACGGCTGTGCATCGCGCGGGCGATCGCCGTCGAACCTCGGGTGCTGTTGATGGACGAACCCTGCTCTGCGCTGGATCCCATTTCCACCTCGGCCATCGAGGACCTGATCCACGAACTCAAGAACGACTACACGATCGTCATCGTCACCCACAACATGCAGCAGGCTGCCCGGGTCTCCGATGAAACCGGCTTCTTCAACCTCAAGGCTGCCGGGCAGCCCGGCCACCTGGTGGACTTCAACTCCACGGCAACGATGTTCGCCAACCCGGACAATCCGGAGACCGAGGCCTACATCTCCGGCCGCTTCGGCTGACCCGTCCCCGCCCCCAATTTGCGATAGTCCGTGACGTTTGACAGGTCAAAACCTCAATTTCACCTGTCAAACGTCACGGACTATCCCGAATTGGGAATCCGGGGGAGGACCCTGTGGATGACGAGAGGCAGGGAATCGAGTTGCCGGGCATCCTCGAACGATGGCCGATCTCGAAGAGCGCCGCGGCGGGTTGCAGATCACCCGACCGGGGGTCGTCGTACCGTGCCGACTCGATCCCACCGGACAGCGCGGGCCGACCCGGGGGCAGACAGCGGGGCCGTTCTGGCGCCGTACGAGCCGC
>JARICB010000435.1 GCA_029264225.1 Nocardioides sp.
GCAGCGCACTCGACGCACACGTGGGTGCGCTCGCGGCACTACAACCGGCTGGATGGTTCGTCGCAGTGGCGCGGCCTCTGAGCACGATTCCAGTGGCAGCTACCAGAGAGGAAGTCTTCGGAATTTGTCGCACCGTACGGGCTCTTGCCGAAGATGCTCCAATTCATCTTTCCCATGGTGACCTCGCGGCGCTACCCGCGGTGGCTGCAGGTGCGGCGACGGTCGGCACCGGATGGGACAAACGGCAACGGGTACTTTCGTATGCAGACTATGCCGCGCGGAATCCAGGCGCTTCAGGTGGCGGCTGGTACGAACGACCAACCCTCCAGGGCCTGATGGGTTCCCTCAGTACCAATGAGGCAAGTGTGCTGCAGTCGCGTGACCCCTCGTTCACCTCCCAAATGGGCGGACTACCTGCACCAGGGCCCAAGGAAGCATTTGTGCAGCACACATCAGCTTTATCGGCGCTTATTGGTGACATTGCGAGTCAACCCGACTTCGAACATCGATACCGCCGACTCGACGCGCTCTACCGCGTGGCGAGTACCAACTGGGCGACTGTTCAGTCTCAGAGTCCGACGGACACCTCTGCCACTGATTGGCTCGAGGCCCTGTCACAGGGACTTGCCGACTACGGTGCCGCCGAAGGCTGGTGATCCATACCCACAAGACCAGCCACAAGATGCTCCGACGCCCACATCCGCTTTGTACGGGCGAGCTCCCGCTTCCGCGGCCGGACGACCCAATTGCCGTCAACCACCAGCCCACCCGAATCCTGCGCGACTTCCTCACGCAGCCTTTCGACAGTTGATTTCGCAAGCGAACCCATCACGATCACATAATTGTCCGACCAAACGCTGTAGGTTCGAGCCTGCGCCAGCGCCCGGCGCCAATCTTTAATTTTCGCCTCGATCGCGAGGATCTGGCCGACAGGACGGAGCGCTTCGGGACGCGTGAATGTCTTGGCGCCGGACCGCACGAGCGCACCAGATCTCACAAGGCCAGGAACCCTCCGCAAGATGGTTTCTTCAGGCCATCCAAGCGCCCGAGCCACAGCTGCTACCGACCTGGGAGAACGCTGATACGCCGTCGCTGCAATCGCGGCGTCAATTTCATTTAGGAGCGGCGGTACATCCAATGCAAGACGTGCCTCGAGCGGCTCGGCATCTCCGATGAGGACCGTTAAGTCTGGGATCCCAATCGGCCCTGCCAGCTCACGGACGCGCACAATGCCTCTGGAGGCCCCGGGAAGGCTGGAGGCTACTTCAACTGCCAGATCGTGTAGCACCAACTCGTGGGTCGGCTCGAACCGTCGCCCGGGTCTCTGGCGGCTTGACTCCCAAACATCGATCTCAGACATCCACTAGATTCTCTCACCTCGGCCGGCCACGCTTCAGAAGCGCACTTCCTTCGACGGTGCCCTCGCGCTGGTCGACGCTGTCCGTGCACTTCAGCCGTCCCCGACTAATCAGACCTATTCGAGATCGCATGCACACGCGGCTCAGCGGCGGTCGCCCGTGCGCCTGCGGGATCGGAAAGCCGCTCCCCCAGCGTGCGCGTGGCGAGTCCTGGTGGCAGTGCGGCTGAGAACTTCAGGCCGGTCACTGCGTCAGGGCCGGGGTTGGGGATCGCGGATGGGTCGAGTTCGGCGGCTGTTGCGTCGATCGGCCAATCGACGTAGTCGTTCTCCACCCCCTGGGGGGCGTGATGCAGCCGTAGGTGACAACTAACTTCTGGTGCTTCGGCTCCGGAGGAGAGGATGTCTTCATGCCTGCTCCCTATCCCAAAGAGTTCCGCGATGACGTTGTCGCGGTTGCCCGTGGCCGTGATGCCGGGGTGACGTTGAAGCAGATCGCCGATGATTTCGGGATCAGCGAGGCGTCGTTGAACAACTGGCTCAAGGCCGCCGACATCGAGGACGGCAAGCGTCCTGGTGTCACCAAGGACGAGTCCGAGGATCTCCGTGCGCTGCGGCGCCGGGCCAAGCTGCTCGAACAGGAGAACGAGGTCCTGCGTCGGGCTGCTGCTTATCTGTCGCAGGCGAACCTGAAGCTGGGTGGCTCGTCAAAATGATGTACCCGCTCGTGGGTGAGCTGGCCGAGGACGGGATTCCCGTCACGGTCGCGTGCCGGGTCCTCAAGCTCGCCCGCCAGCCGTACTACCGGTGGCGTGAGAATCCGGTCACCGAGGCGGAGTGGATCCAGGCGCACCGGATCAACGCACTGCACGATGCTCACGGTGAGGACCCGACGTTCGGCTATCGGTTCTTGGCCCATGAGGCTAGGAAGGCGGGCTGGAGGATGAGCCGGCGGACCGCCTGGTCGCTGTGCTCCCAAACCGGGATTCTGTCCTTGGCCCAACGTCGTCGCCGCGGGAAGGGAAAGAAGGCCGGGCCGCCGGTCTTCGACGACCACGTCCAGCGGATCTTCTCCGCCGATGCTCCGAACCGGGTCTGGCTCACCGACATCACCGAGCATCCCACTGCTGAGGGCAAGCTCTACTGCTGCGCGATCAAGGACGTCTGCGGCAACCGGATCGTCGGCTACTCCATCAGCGATCGGATGACCTCCAAACTGGCCGTCGACGCCCTCAACAACGCCGTGGTCCGCCGTCGGCTCGAGGGCCAAGACGTCGCGGGCTGCATCCTGCACGCAGACCGAGGATCGCAATTTCGTTCCAGCAAGATGGCCCATGCGTTGAACCGTCACGGCATGGTCGGCTCCATGGGTCGAGTCGGCGCAGCTGGCGACAACGCAGCCATGGAGAGCTTCTGGTCGCTGGTCCAAACGAACGTGTTGAACCAGCGCCGCTGGGCCAGCCGCCAGGAGCTCCGGCTGGCGATCGTGGTCTGGATCGAACGCAAGTACCACCGGCAACGCCCTCAGGACTCACTCGGCGGGTTGACCCCCGTCGAGTACGAGAACAAGATCACCACTAGCGCAGCAGCCGCTGCCTAGACCGAAACTGTCACCAGCGACTGCATCACGCCCAGCGTCTTACCCCCGCGTTTGCGCATCGCTGCTGCACTGCCCGGCAAGCGAAAATCCGGGGGTTCATGGGTTGTGGCGGCAGCAGTGTCAACTCGCCGGCTCCCCATACGCAACCTAGACCTTTCACCAGCCGCACCTCCCACAGGCATCCTCAGCGGCACTGGCTATCGTTGGAGACGATGATCACCCGCCGCGACGCTGCCCAGCGCTTGGACATTCCCTTGGAGATGGCCTCCCGGCATGGCCTGCCCCCGAATCTCGCCGAAGCACGGTTACGTGAGATCGAGGACAACCCGCCACCGTGGCTGGTCCAGTCCCGCGTCAACCGGACTGGTAAGAAGCCGGTGTGGGTCGATCTGGTGTGTGATGTCTGCGGGTTTGCCGAGAAGTCCAGGCCGAAGAAGTGGTGGCCAAAATTCACCTACGTCAGTTGCGACTCGCACCAGCCCTCCAGCTTGCCGGGTCCGCTCCCTGGCGAGTTGCGCGCGGAAATCCCGGGCATCGGAAGCCGGTTCGTCGGCTGGGTCGACACTCCACTGGACTGAGCCAACCTGACGCGGCAACTCTGGGGCGACCGGACAGGTGCATGGGATCCGGGCGTCTGCCACGCGCGCTGGCGGGACACATCAAGGAGAGTCGATCTCAGGAGAGAGTTGCGGCCGGGTGCACCGACTGCTGAGCGAGGTGGGGCAAGTGCTCTATTGTGGTCCGCATGACTTGTCGGAATCAGTAGGTCGCTAGCGCGATGCGTGAGGCACCGCGACTTCTTGCGACCC
>JARICB010000443.1 GCA_029264225.1 Nocardioides sp.
GACGACGACAGCGTCGAGGTGCTCGAGGCCGACTGGTCGACCCTGCACGAGCGGGGGCCCTACTCGCTGATCTTCCTCGACTCCTGCGAACCCGAGTCAGTGCGCGTCGATGCGGTCGTCGACCTGCTCGAGCCCGGCGGCATCGTGGTCCTCGATGACTTCACCCCGTGCGAGATGTGGCCGCCGATCGCGTACGGCCGGGTCGACACGCTGCGCGAGGAATGGCTCACCGACGAACGCTTCACCGCCGTCGAGGTGATGATCGCGCCCGACGCGTCGGCGCTCATCGCAACGCGCCGCTGACCGGCATCCCACACTGGTCGGGTCAGCGCCGAGCCACCCGACTACGCCCGGCCACTGGTCAGCACGCCGGCGGGCGGGCTTCCTCCCGGTGTCGTTTGTCGCGCCCCGACAAGTGATGTACCGGCCTGACCCTGCCTCAGCGGCGGGGTGGGCGGGCCGGGGTGGTGAGGTCGACGGTGAACCACGGCAGCATGAGTTGCGCCAACGGCCCGATGACGAACGCGTAGATCACCGTGCCTACGCCGAGGACCCCGCCGAGCAGCAACCCGATCAGGACGACGGCGATCTCCAGGCTGGTGCGAACGAGCCGCAGGGAGAGCCCGGTACGACGCGCCAGGCCGGTCATCAGCCCGTCACGCGGTCCCCGGCCGAACTGGGAGCCGATGTAGAGCGCGGTGGCCAGACCGTTGAGCACCACGCCGGCGAGCAGCAGCAGCACCCGCACCCAGGCCTCGTCGGGCTGGGACAGCACCATCAGCACAGCGTCGGCCGAGAGCCCGACGATGAAGGCGTTGGCGATCGTGCCGATCCCGGGTTTCTCCCGCAGCGGGATCCAGAACAGCAGCACCACGAAGCTGAACAGCACCACCGCCTGTCCCAGGGTGATCGGCACGTGGCGGATGAAGCCGGAGTGCAGCACGTCCCAGGGCGAGAGGCCGAGCGCGCCCCGCACCATGAGCGCCAGGGATGCGCCGTAGAGCACGAGGCCGATCAACAACTGGGAGAACCGGCGAGTCAACTGACCGGCGCGCAGTTGCGCGAGCGGGCCCATATCGACCAGGGCGCCGGGCGCATGCACGGTAGAACTCATGGGCTCAGCGTGACAGCACGGGCGTGCTCTTCGACAGCCAGGCGGCCATCACGCCGCCGAGCGCCCCGCCGAGGTGTGCCTGCCACGACACCCCGTCGGTTCCTGGTAGGGCGCCGAGGAGTATCCCTCCGTAGATCAGGAAGATCAGCGCGCCGAGCAGGATCTCCCGCCACCGTCGGGAGAAGAGGCCCCGCACGAGCACGAACGTGAGCCACCCGAAGACAACCCCGCTGGCACCGAGCGTGATCGAGTTTCCGGGCGCGATCAGCCACACCAACGCTCCCGAGCCCAGTACGGCGACGAAGGTGACCAGTAGCCACCGCCGCCAGCCGGTCAGCAAGATCAGCAGCCCGAGCGCGAAGAACGGCACCGAGTTGGAGACCAGATGAGCCCAGCCGTAGTGCAGCCACGGTGCCGTGAAGATGGCCCACAGCCCCGACTCCGACCGCGGGTGGATGCCGAACTGGTCCAGCGAGTTGCCACTGAGCTGGTCAGCGAACTCTAGCACCCACAGCAACGCGAGGAGGCCACCCATGAAGACGGCCGCCGTCGAGACGGGGACGCCGACCGGGCGGTCGGCCCCCACTCGTCTCGACGTCGTCATCGCAGGGCCCAGGGCTCAGACAAGATCGGCGGCGCGGACGCTGACGGCGTCGATAGCGGTCTCGATATCGCTCAGCGTCGCAGCCGGGATGGCGGAATCGACCGAGAGGGCGACGAGCGCCTGGCCGCCCTTGTCCTGGCGTGCGACCTGCATGCCCGCGATGTTGACGCCCGCGTCACCCAGGATGGCACCGACGGTGCCGACCATGCCCGGACGGTCACCATAGGTGAAGAACGCCAGGTGCTCGGTCGGCTCGATGTCGACGTCGAAGCCGTTGACCTCGACGAGCCGCTCCTTCTGGTTGATGCCGACCAGAGTGCCGCTGACGGAGATCTGGGCGCCGTCCGCCAGCGTGCCCCGGATGGTGATCAGGTTGCGGTGGTCGGGGCTCTCGCTGTCGGTGACCAGCCGCACGGCGGTGCCGCGCTCGGCCGCGAGCAGCGGTGCGTTGACGTAGGAGACCTGGTCCTCGACGACGTCGCTGAAAACGCCCTTGAGGGCCGCGAGCTCGAGCACCTTGACGTCGAACTCGGTGATCTCTCCGCGGACCTCGACGTCGATCTGCTGGGCCACCTCGCCGGCCAGGGCGGTAAAGATCCGGCCGAGGTTCTCCGTCAGGGGGATACCGGGGCGCACGTCCTCGGCAATGACGCCGCCCTGGACGTTGACCGCGTCGGGCACGAGCTCACCGGACAGCGCGAGCCGCACCGACTTCGCGACGGCGATGCCGGCCTTCTCCTGGGCCTCATCGGTCGAGGCCCCGAGGTGCGGGGTGGCCACGACGTTCTCGAGCTGGAAGAGCGGGCTGTCGGTGCAGGGCTCCTTGGCGAACACGTCGAGTCCGGCGGCGGCGATCTGGCCGGTCTTCAGCGCGTCATACAGGGCGGTCTCGTCGACGATGCCACCACGGGCAGCGTTGACCAGCACCAGCGAGGACTTCGCCTTGGCGAGCTGCTCGGCGCCGATCAGGCCAACCGTCTCGGGGGTCTTGGGCAGGTGCACGCTCATGAAGTCGGCCTCTTCGAGCAGGGTGTCGAGGTCGACCAGCCGTACGCCCATCTGGGCCGCACGGCCCGCCTGGACGTAGGGGTCGTAGGCGATGACCTTCATGCCGAAGGCGGACAGGCGCTGGGCGACCAGCACGCCGATACGGCCCAGCCCGACGATGCCGACGGTCTTCTCGTAGAGCTCGATACCGGTGTACTTGGAACGCTTCCACTCCCCGTCCTGGAGCCCGGCGTGGGCAGGGCTGATGTGGCGGGCCGCGGCGAGCATCAGCGCGACGGCGAGCTCCGCTGCAGAGACGATGTTCGAGGTGGGCGCGTTGACGACCATGACGCCGGCCTGGGTGGCGGCCTTGACGTCGACGTTGTCGAGGCCGACCCCGGCGCGGGCAACGACCTTGAGCTTGCCTGCGGCGGCGAGCGCCTCGGCGTCGACCTTGGTC
>JARICB010000444.1 GCA_029264225.1 Nocardioides sp.
GGCGAAGTAGTGCCGGAGGTCGTGGAACCGGAAGTCGGTGGTCAGTCCCGCCGTCTCGCGGCAAGCACGGATCGCGCGCTCGATCGTCCACGGTCCAGCGGGGTTGCCCCACTGGTCGCTGGTCGGAACCGGCCGTCGCCGAGCTGGATAGCCTGGGCAAGGAGATGCGCCATCTCCGTGGGGATCGAAATCGGCGTACGGCTCGCGTCCGATTTCAGCGGCTCGTCGAGCCACTGACGCGCGGGCGAAACCACGCCCGTCGCGAAGTCGACGTCCTCGACGCGCAGCGCAGCGGCCTCGGCCAGTCGCAGCCCAGCATGGGCGCCGAGCAGGATCGCGGGCCGAACGCCGGCGGGCACAGCGTCGTACAGCGCCCACACCTGCTCGGTGATCGCGAGGTACGGGCGTTGCTTGCCCATCCCCGGTGACGTGCGTCGCGAGCACGGGTTCCGCGCAACGAGGTCGTCGTGGACCGCATCGGTGAAGAGCTGCGAGAGCCGGGAGTGGAGCGCTAGGAGTCAGTGCGTCCCTCGTCCTTGAGCACGGCCGTCCAGGAACGGACATCGGACGGCCTGACCGCCGAGAGCGGCACATTCCCGAAGTGCGCCTTGATGATCCTGATGTGTGCCACTGCCTGCCGCACGGTCGACTTGCGCCGAGTGCCGTAGCCGGCCAGCCACTTGTCGCACCACTCCCCCACGGTGAGCTTGGCGTCCTTGGGGGTGACGTGATCGCCCCGCAGTAACGCCGCGACCTGCTTGTCGATCCAGTTCTGCGCGTCGGCCTTCCGGTCGAAGGCACGCGTGTGCTCGCGGCCAGCGTCGTCGACGTACCGGGCGCGCCAGCGGGTCACGTCACCCGCTACGGCCGACGGCACCTCGATGGTGTTGACGTGCTCCTCCTTGCTGCGTTTGCGCCAACGATCCTCGACGGCTCCGCGTTGGGAGCGTCGCTGCCGGGGCAACGTCCTTGGCTGCCTACTCATAAGTCCGCCGTAGCACCGATCACCGTCCGAGGCGACGGCGATCGCTCTGCCTGTGGAGAATCAGGCCACTCCGCGACCTGTGGACTCGCGCTGTCCATCGAGTCAGTCCATGACGTCCTGACGCGAGTAGCGCAAGCGCCGCCCGATGATGAAGCCGCGTGGCCCGACGTCGAGCACGCGCCAGTAGCGCCGAGGCGACGGGCATGCGGAGCAGCTCGGCGACCTCCTCGATCGTGAGCAGTTCGTCGCGGAGGGTCGGGTTGCTGTGGAGGTTCTCGGTCATGGTCGGCTCCTGCCTATGGGGGATGGTCCTACCCCTAAAGGCCGAGGAACCCCTGCGAGTGGCCACCGGCTTCAGGTGTCCGGTCCAGCGAGATTGATCAATGGCGGCCCGACAGTGCGATCGATGGCTAACATAACGCGCGTAATCCGTTTCGGCCCGACAGTGCGCGTCGACCATGACAAGCCTCCACCCGTGCGGGAAGACAGTTATGCCTTCCTGGAGTTGTCGTGCCCCTTTATCGGGATTCCGTTGCCGGAGTCCGCTCGCAGATCGCCGCCAGCACTCTGGTGCCGACCATGAGTGAGCAGTTTGCGTTCGCCTACGGGCACCGACCCTCTCCTGCCGAGGTGCGCTCCTGGGAGCGAAGTCTCACGGTTCTTGCCAACGACTTGCACGACGCGGGACTCGATCAGGTCGAGATCCTCCTCGAGTACCGGCTGCCGCTGACAAGTCGACGCGTGGACGCCGTCCTCTGTGGCGTACACCCGCGAACGGCTGACTCGTCGTACGTAGTGGTCGAGTTGAAGCAGTGGAGCAGTGCGATCCCCGTGGACGGCACCGACGACGTCGTGCTGGACAACGGGCACGGGCGCCGCCTCCATCCCGCCGCGCAAGTCGGTGGGTACTGCGAGTACATCGCAGACTTCAACGCGATTCTCAGTGGGACGACGGAAAGACTGTCCGGCGTCGCGTACCTGCACAATGCCGACGACGACGGTGTTGCTGGCCTGTGGGACTACGCCCAGAGTCGAACCACGCGCATGTTCACCGGGCAACGGCGTGGTGAGTTCCTCGCGTTCCTGCAGTCGGTGCTCGCGTCAGACTCGGGCGCTCAGGCGGCCGACGACCTGATGAGTGCCGCGATCAGACCGAGTAAGCAACTGATGTCGCTGGCAGCTCGAGAGATTCAGGATCGTGAGCAGTTTGTCCTCCTCGATGAGCAGCAAGTTGCCTACTCAATGGTTATGCGTGCCGTGAATCGAGCGCGCACAGCGGCCACGAAGCACGTCGTCATCGTCACGGGCGGGCCAGGCTCTGGAAAGAGTGTCATCGCGCTCAGCCTGCTCGGCGAGCTGTCTCGACAGGGCCGAACAGTTCTGCACGCCACGGGTTCCTCCGCCTTCACCCAGACGCTGCGGAAGATCGCCGGAGCCAGGGCACCGCGGGTGCGGTCCCTTTTCAGTTACTACAACAACTTCGTGGACGCCGAGACGAACGGGCTGGAGGTGCTGATCAATGACGAAGCCCACCGCATCAGGGAAACGTCAACGAACCGGTGGACTCCGGCGAGCAAGCGTTCAAGCCGTCCACAGGTTGAAGACCTGATCGACGCCGCCCGAGTCTCAGTGTTCCTCCTGGATGAGCACCAAGTCGTGAAGCCTGGCGAGCGCGGCAACGTCGCTGACATCGAAGACGCAGCGGTGCGACTCGGCTGCGAGGTCATCCGGGTGGACCTCAACGATCAGTTCCGGCTGGGTGGTAGTCGCCACTACGAGGAGTGGGTGCTGCGACTACTCGGCATCACTCCAGGTGGTCCGATCCCCTGGAATGGCTCAGAATCGTTCGAACTGGACGTTGCCGAGTCACCTGCCTCGATGGAGGCGAGGCTCCAGGCATGCGTCCTCGCCGGGTACTCGAGCCGGATTGCTGCCGGCTATTGCTGGAGCTGGAGCAAGCCCAAAGTCGACTACCTATTTCCCGACGTGAAGATCGGCGCTTGGGAGAGGCCTTGGAACAACCCCAAAGACACGCGAGTCGGCGACGCGCCTGGACGGCCCTTCTGGGCGACCGACCCTGACGGCTTCGACCAAGTGGGGTGCATCTACACCGCGCAGGGCTTCGAGTACGACTACAGCGGCGTGATCATGGGCCCAGACCTCGTCTGGCGAACGGACCGATGGGTCGCTCAGCCGGACCGCAGCCATGACACCCAAGTCAAGCGTGGCACCGCAGCCGAGTTTGCTAGCGCGATCCGCAACACGTACAAAGTGCTCCTCACTCGCGGACTGCGCGGCGCCACCGTGATGTCGACGGACGCCGAGACCCAGGCCCTGCTGGAGGATCTCATTCCGTAACGGGACGCGAGGTCAACTACGCCTCGAACCTACCCGACTTCAGGCCGCGGGAAGGCCAGTGGCCAGCCTTCGGTGCAGCTCGGCAACAGCCTCAATGCTCAGGGATCCCTCCGCCTGAAGCTTCGGATAGAGCTTCTTCGGCCAGAGGACGTCGACGGCGCGGGTCGTGAACGAACCGCCGATCAGGGGCCAGTCGGCATCGACGAAACACAAGACACCGCGAACGGGGATCTCGTCACCCACGATGCCGCGCACCACATCGAGTTGCTTGAGCACTCCATCGACAAGTTTGGTGCAGTCGCGACTGCCCACGATCAGCTTTTCCTCGCGCGGCCGAAAGAGTCCGCCCTCGATCTTGAGACTCGGGCGCCCTTTGTACCTCTTCGGGTCGATCACATACACGCCGCTCGACGCAACGACGATGTGGTCGATGTTGGCGCGACTCCCGGGGATACGGCGGTCATGCAGCACCCGCAGGGACTCGGACGCGAGCTCATTAAGGCGAGCGCCTACCCGCTCCTCACCGACCGCGCCGACATCCCACGCCTTCGTGGATTGTGGGTCGTCGCTGAGCGCCAGGATGAGACCCCCGAGCTTCGGGTGTTTGGACCAGATCCGCTCCTCGCGCTTGTCCCGCCGGCGCTCGAACTCTCGTCGCGCCGAGGCACCCGGAGTGCCGACATCTATGGCCTCCACGACCCCCGGCGCGACGATGGGCACGACCACCTCGGCCACCGTCGGAACACAGTCGACACATCGCACGGTCTTCGTGGTGCGCTCGTAGATCGCGTCCGTCTTCGCCGGCAACTCGGCACCACACACCCGGCACATCCCGGCATACCGCAACCGCATCCGCTTCTCGTCCGGTACCGACTCTGCATCCATGTCCGAGACGCTATCCACGAACGGACGACGTCACTCGGCCTTTCCCGACTTCAGCGCCACTCCCCCGCGACGAACAGCCACACACCGCTCACCGGGCGGCGCATACATGCCCTCGTCGACGACCACAGCCGCGGCGCCGTCCAGCAAGCTCTCCGGGACCTCGAGAGCATCGGGGTGATTACGACCGAGACGATCGGGCGCGCAGGAGTACACCGCATCAACGAGAACCACGAGGCCATCCCTGCCCTGCGGGCACTGGCCAGTCCCATCGAGATGCTGACTCGCGTCGTACGGGACACAGCATCCGATGTCGAGGCCGTGATCGTGTCGGATCCGTCGCCTGCGGCGAAGCCCACCAAGACAGCGACATCGACCTCGCCGTAGTCGCGGCGGAGACGTGGGAAGGGCGAGCAGACCTCCAACAGCAGGTGCGCGAACGACTTGGCAACGACTGCGACGTCCTGCACCTGACCCGCGAGCAGTTCGTTCGCGCCCCAAATGACCGCGAACCCGTCGTTGCAGAGCTCCTCCGTGACGGCCTACCACCCGTCGGCACCCTGCCACGCCCCAGCCGTCGGAAGGTGTCATGAGCTCCGACCCACCCACTTTACAGATTGCGTCCGCTATGGGACCTTATCTGTCATGGCCAGCGACTTCCTCACTATCGAGGAAACAGCAAGCACCCTCGGGGTGTCGACCCGACATGCCCGACGCTTGGCCGACTCTGGAGCCATCATCCGCATCGCCCGCGGGCTTGTAGACCGCGGCTCGGTTGATCGCTACCTGCAATCTCAGCGACGAGGTCGTACACGATCTTGGGCGGAACACACGGCCTGGGGTGCTGTCGCCATCCTGTCCGGGCAGGACGCCGATTGGCTCGGAAGCACGCAAGCCTCACGCCTCCGAGCCACCCTGCGCGAGATCGGCGACCCTCACGACCTCCTGGCCCGGATGCGTGACCGAGCCAGGGTGCACACCTTCGTAGCCCACCGCGCCGCCCTCCCCCGACTACAAGAGCTGATCGCCTCGACGCATCTCGGACTCCTCGGGATCAGCGACGCAACGGGGGGCAGCGTCGACGGCTATCTCGGAGAAGCTGAGCTCGACACGACGGTCCGCACTCTCGGGCTACGAGCCGAACCTGGAGGGACAGTCATTCTGCGCACGACCGGCTTCGACTTCGATCGGGTCCGCGACCTCGTCACCACTGCGACCGCGGCAGCCCTCGATGCCGCGACCAGCACAGACCCCCGTGTGCGCGGGGTCGGGCTCCGCGCACTCGGCAAGGCGCTGGAGGTATACCGGTGAATCCGGCGCGTCCCACGATCGAGGTCACTCCCGTTGCGGGCGGGTGGCCGGTTCCGTGGCCCAGTGTCGCGGAGCTGGCCGACGCGCTACCCGACGGGAGCTGGACGTTGGTCGGCGGGTTGATGACTCAACTCCACACGATCCATCACGGGCTCGGAATCGTCAGGCCGACCAATGACGTCGACATCGTGCTGCACATCGAAACCCAGCGAGGCGTGCCGAACGCTGTCGCCACCGTCCTTGAAAGGCTGGGGTACCGATTCCAGCCCAGCATGGACGAGCGCCGCAAGACCGCGCACCGGTTCGTGCGCGGCGGCTCGTCGGTCGACCTCATCTCTGGCGCAGACGATGAGGACCAGGTCGATGTATTGATCGCCGACCACCCGGCGCCGCGGGTGATCGAGAGGTTGCGGGGTCACGAGATGGTCCGCATCGAAGGCGGCACGCAGGCGCTGCGCCGCACCATCAACGCCCGACTGGAGATCGCGGCCGGCACAGTCACGACGATCTCGGTGCCCCGCCCGTTCGGCGCATTGATTCTCAAAGCTGCCGCCTACTCCACCGACTCCCGTGACCGCGAGCGCCACCTCTTCGACGCCGCCGCGTTGCTCGCCTGTATCGATGATCCGTTCGCGGAGCGCGTCGAGTTCAGCGGATCGGATCGTCGACGCATCGCTACCCTCGTCGCGCAGTTCGACCCCACCCATCCGGCCTGGCGAGCCCTGCCCGAAGACCATCGCACGCAAGCCCAGCTGACTCTCGACTTGCTCGCCGACAGCGAGGAGAATCGGACACAGGTCGGCCCCGGCAGCGCGCATGAATGACCCCCTCGAAAGTCCGCAGGGATTCCGCAGGAGAATCGCTGGAGCCCAAAATTGGCCATTGTCAACCAACCCCTGAGATCAGCGTTTCCGCAGGTCAGAGTATGTTTTTCGACGATTCTCGACAGTCGTCAATAGGGCCCGGGGACTTCGAGCTGTACTGCCACATCTGATCCACGTCGTTCGGCGAACGGCCTCTGACCTGCATGTTTGCAGGATCAGGGGCCCTTTCCGTTCCCCCTGGTCCCCCGGTTAACCGGGGGAATCGACACTTCCCGGGGGCTGCAACACCCCAGAAGATGACACAAACCTCGAGAAGTCCACCGGATCGACCGTGACGCCACTCGAACGATCCGGCGAATGCGTCTCTCGGAGTCCGACCACGCCACCCTGCCTACGGGGGCATCGGGACGTGGAACCTCCAGGGGCGTTGGGACGCCCGCCATCTGGCGCTGACTGAGGTGATGGACTGTGACGTCCTGTTGCTCACCGAGGTCTCCGAGCGGGTCGAGATCCCGGGGTACGACCTGCATCTCGGAAGCTTGCCGCTGACGCCCAAGCGCCCGTGGGCTCCGGTCGGCTCTCGCCTGCTGATGACTCCCCTGCCCGACCCGCACGGCGCCTCAGCATTGGGCGATGTGGCCGGTCTCCGCGTGTGCTCCTCGATCCTTCCGTGGCGCTCATGCGGTTCTCGGGAGCCTAGGGTGGGTGCCACTACGGCAGAGAGGACCACCGCCGCCGCTCAGACCGAACACCGACCGTCGCTAGGACGCGTCGACGAAGTAGGTAGGGGATGAAATGCAAGCGTTTGAGTATGGCATCGGAATCGGTTTCCCTGTCCTTTTTCTGGTTCTCTTCAGCCCGCCAGTCATTGAACGGCTCGGGCCCAACAGG
>JARICB010000068.1 GCA_029264225.1 Nocardioides sp.
TCGGCTACGCGGGCGGCCACACCACGCACCCGACCTACGACGAGGTCTGCTCAGGCGGCACCGGCCATACCGAGGCCTTGCGGGTGGTCTTCGACCCGACGATCACCTCGTATGCCGACCTGACCAAGTTGTTCTTCGAGATGCACGACCCCACCCAAGGCATGCGGCAGGGCAACGACATCGGCACCCAGTACCGCTCGGCGCTCTATTTCACGACGTCCGCCCAGGAGGCGACCGCGCGGGAGTTGACTGCGACGTACGGCGCCGAACTCAGCCGCCGCCGGCTCGGCGACATCACTACCGAGATCCGACCCGCCGCCGAGGCGAACTACTACTACGCCGAAGACGTGCACCAGCAGTACCTGGCCAAGAACCCCAACGGCTACCGCTGCCACGCCAACACAGGTGTGAAGTTCCCCGCCTGAGCGCAACCCCGCGCGCCGTCGGCGCCCCGTCACCGGGCATCGGACACACTGGAAGACATGACCGAACTACCCCGCAAAGCGATTGCCCGCAGCGCCCGCCTGGCCGCGCTGCCGCTGGGTTATGCCGGCCGTACGGCGTTCGGTTTCGGCCGGCGCCTCGGCGGCGCCCCGGCCGAGGCGGTGCTCAGCGAGGTGCAGCAGCGCACCGCCGAACAGCTCTTCAGGACGTTGGGCGAACTCAAGGGCGGAGCGATGAAGTTCGGGCAGGCGCTCAGCGTCATGGAGGCGGCACTTCCCGACGAGCTCGTCGCGCCCTACCGCGAAAACCTGACCAAGCTCCAGGACGACGCTCCCCCGATGCCGACCCAGACCGTGCGCGACCAGCTGACGACGCATCTAGGACCGAACTGGAGCGACCAGCTGGTCTGGCTCGACGGCGGGCCGACCGCAGCCGCCAGCATCGGCCAGGTGCACAAGGGCCGGTGGTACGACGACCGCGACGTCGCCGTCAAGGTGCAATATCCCGGCGCCGGCGAAGCGCTGATGAGCGACCTGAGACAGCTCTCCCGGGTTGCCAAGGGAGTGGCCCCCGTCTTCCCCGGCATCGAGATCAAGCCGTTGCTGGCCGAGCTCCAGGCGCGGGCCGCCGACGAGCTCGACTACACCCTCGAGGGCCAGGCCCAACACGCGTTCGCCGAGGCGTTCCGCGATGACCCTGACTACGTCATCCCCGATGTGGTGGCCGTCGGCGGTGAGGTGATCGTGACCGCGTGGCTGGAGTCGCCCTACTCGCTGGCCCACATCATCCGCGAAGGCACGAAGGCCGAGCGCGACCACTACGGCGAACTGCTGGCGCGCTTCCTGTTCGCCGGCCCGACCCGCACCGGGATGCTTCACGCCGACCCTCATCCGGGAAACTTCCGACCCATCCCCGCACCGGACGGCGGCCCGGGCAAGCTCGGGGTCCTCGACTTCGGCGCCGTCGCTCGGCTGCCCGACAAGCGGCTTCCCGACGCGATGGGTCGCTTGATCCGGATCGCGGCAGACTCCGATGCCGACAAGTTGGTGGCCGGCCTCCGCGAGGAGGGCTTCATCAAGGACAACATCAAGGTCGACCCGGAGTTGGTCTTCTCGTTCCTCTCTCCCCTGATCGACCCTGCCCGCAGCGAGACGTTCCACTTCACCCGAGAATGGATGCGCGCTCAGTTCGAGCGGATCAACAATCCGCGCGATCCCGGCTTCGTCGTGGCCACCAAGATGAATCTGCCGACGTCCTACCTCCTCATCCATCGCACCTGGATCGGCGTCCTCGGATTGCTTACCCAGCTCGAGGCCGAGGCGCCGTTCCGGGCGATCCTCGAGGAGTCGCTGCCCGGCTTCGTCGAGTAGCGCCCACAGCTCGGCATGACACGATGGCGGCATGGATTCTGCAGCCGCACTGGCCCGCTGGCACGACCTGGTTGAGCGCCGCGACAGCGCCGCGACAGCGCCGCGTTGTCCGGGCTGATCGCCGAGAACGCCGTCTTTCGCAGCCCCGCCGTGCACACCCCGCAAGAGGGCCGAGACACCGTCGTCGGCTACCTCACCGCCGCCATGACCGTGTTGGGCCCCCACCTCGCCTACGAGCGCGAATGGCTGGGCGACGATTCGGCCGTGCTCCAGTTCTCCACGACGCTGGGTGAGGTGGAGGTCCACGGCGTGGATGTCATTACCTGGGACGACGCCGGGCAGATCGTCGACTTCACCGTAATGATTCGCCCGGTCAAGGCGCTCAACGCCGTCATCGAGCACATGGGCGCCGAACTGCTCGCCATGCTCGAGGCCGCGGGGCACTGAGGCGACACCTGACGTCTCCCTCAGCCGACCCAGAACCCGCGACCGCCCCCGAGTCCACCGAACTGCTCGCGGTAGGTAGATCCGGACCGGTCACCGAGGTAGGACCCGACGACCGCCGCTCCGAGATCGTCGAGCTCCGGGGAGACCATGCGGCCCTCGACCCGACGCGCCATCGACTCGATGAACCGGGCCAGGCCGGGATCCTCCCCGAGCCGGAAGAACGTCGTCTGGGCACCGAGGCGTCGTGCGTTGTCGAGCTCGCGGATCGAGTTGGCGATGGTGAGCGGGTGCGGCGGGTAGGCGAACCACACCTCACCATCGGCCTCCAGGTGGCTGGTCGGCTCACCGTCGGTAACGATCAGCAGCACCGGCTGGGCGTTGGGGTGCTTGCGGAAGTGCCGGTTGGCGAGCAGCAGCCCGTGGTGCAGGTTGGTGCCCTTGTCCCAGCGGGCGTCGAGCCCCGTCAGCTCCTCGATATCCATCACCTGGGCATGCCGCCCGAAGGCGATCAGCTCCAGCGCGTCGCCGCGGAAACGCGACCTGATCAACTGGTGCAACGCGAGCGCCGTGCGCTTCATCGGCACCCACCGACCGTCCATCGCCATGGAGAACGAGGTGTCGACGAGCAGGGCAACGGCAGCCTGGGTACGTTCCTCGGTCTCCTGCACCTCGACGTCGTCGATATGCAGGCGGACACCGGTGCGACCCGATCCATCGCCGGCGGTTCGTAGGACGGCGTTGGTGATCGTGCGGGTCACGTCCCACGGCTCGGTGTCACCGAACTCCCAGGCGCGGGTGGCCCCGGAGAGCTCGCCCGCGGAGCCGGCGTGGCGGCTCTCGCGCTGACCCTGCCGTCCGCTCATCCGGGTCGCCACATCGCGCAGCAGCGCCTTGCCGAGCTCGCGCATCGCCTTCGGGGAGAGTCGCAACTGCCCATCCGAGCCACGCTGCAGGTAGCCCGAGTTGCGCAGCGCCTGCTCGAGCTCGGAAAGGGTGCGCGCATCCACCGCGGCCTGGTCGCCAAGCTGACGCGAGAGGGCATCGAGGTCGACGTCGTCCATCCGGGCACCGCCGTAGGACTGAGCGAGCTGGTCGGCCAGCGCGTCGAGTTCGGCAAGGTCCTGGAAGGCACCTGTGCCATCACCCAGACCGAGCCCCTGCTCGCCGCTGAAGTTCTCGGAGCCACCCCAGTCCAGGTCGGGCCGCAGCGACTGCAGGTGGGCATCCATCTGCGCCAACTGCTCCATCAGTTCCGGGGAACCGAAGGCCTGTTGCGAGAGCTCCATCAGCTCGGCGCGCTGTTCGGGCGTCATCGAGTTGAGCATGCGCTGGGCCGCCGCGGACCGCTCGGCGAGGGTGTCCATCAACTCGTCGATGTTCTGCGGGTTCTCCGGGAAATAGTCGGAGTGCTTGGCCATGAAGTCGTCGAAGTCCGCCTCGGTGTCCTCACCGCGGGCATGCTTGGCAAGCAAGTCGTTGAGGTCACTGAGCATTTCGCTGATGGCGGCCCGGTCCTCGTCGGTCGCGCCCTCCATCGCCTGCTTCATGCCTGCGAACCGCTGGTCGAGCAGCTCGCGGCCGAGCAGGTCCTTGATCTCATCGTAGGCCTCGCGCGCCTCGTTGGAGGACCAGTCGTAGGCGGCCAGCTCACTCACTGCCGCAGCCGGAGAGTCAGGCAGGCTGTCGAGCTGGAGCTCCCGGAAGGTCCGGTCGGTGTCGTCCATCACCACGTC
>JARICB010000095.1 GCA_029264225.1 Nocardioides sp.
CGTTGTCGCAGGTGAGTACGCCGAAGCCGACCGGCACACCGGTATCGAGCGTGACCCGGGTCAGCCCGTCGGTGGCGGCGGAGCACACGTAGTCGAAGTGCGGAGTGCCACCGCGGATCACCACGCCGAGAGCCACGACCGCGTCGTAGCCCTTCTGCGCGAGCGCCAGCGCGACCACCGGGAGTTCGAAGGTGCCCGGCACCCGCACGATGTGAGCATCGGCGACCTGGTGGGCGCTCAGGGCCCGTTGGGCGCCAGCCAGCAGGCCATCCATTACCTCGGTATGCCAGCTCGCGGCAACGACGCCGACCCTGAGGTCGGAGGCGTCGAAGAGTGCTTGGTCGGGGGCGCCGTGTCCGCTCATTGGTGCAGCTCCTCGCTCATCTCGGCGGGCAGGTCGGGCAGCAGGTGGCCCATCCGGTCGCGCTTGGTGCGCAGGTAGTCGATGTTGTCGCTGGTCGGGTGCATCGCGAGTGGCACCCGCTCGGCGACGGTGATGCCGAAGTCCTCGAGGCTGGCGGTCTTGTCGGGGTTGTTGGTGAGCAGCCGCACCGACGTCACTCCCAGGTCGCGCAGGATCTGGGTAGCGGTGCCGTAGTGCCGCGAGTCGGCCGGCAACCCGAGGTCGAGGTTGGCATCGACGGTGTCGCGTCCCTCGTCCTGCAGGGCGTAGGCCTCGAGCTTGGCCACGAGCCCGATGCCCCGGCCCTCATGGCCGCGCAGGTAGACCACCACTCCCCTGCCCTCGGCCACGATCCGCGCCATCGCCTCGTTGAGCTGGGGGCCGCAGTCGCAGCGGTGGCTGCCGAACACGTCACCGGTCAGGCATTCGCTGTGGACGCGCGTCAGAACTGGCTCCGGGCCGGACACATCGCCGTAGACCAGCGCCAAGTGCTCGCTGTCGTCGATGGTGATCCGATAGCCGTATGCCTCGAACTCGCCGTGCGCGGTGGGCAGTCTGGTCTGCGCTACCCGGGTGGCGTGCCGCTCGTGTCGACGCCGGTAGCGGACCAGGTCTTCGATGGAGATCATCGCCAGGCCGTGCTCGTCGGCGAACGCCCGCAGCTCGGGGGCCCGCTTCATGGTGCCGTCGTCGTTGACCACCTCGACCAACACACCGGCCGGGGTCAAGCCGGCCAGCCGGGCCAGGTCGACCGCCGCCTCGGTATGGCCGCGGCGCACGAGGACGCCTCCCTCGCGGTAACGCAGGGGGAACACGTGCCCGGGCCGGGTCAGCTCCCAGGGCTCGGTAGCACTGTCGGCCAGTGTCCTCGCGGTGTGGGCCCGATCGGCGGCACTGATCCCGGTGCTGACACCGTCGCGGGCATCGACCGAGATCGTGTAGGCGGTGCGCAGCTTGTCCTTGTTGTGCGGCGTCATCAGCGGGATCTCGAGCCGGTCGAGCATGTCGGCCGGCATCGGTACGCAGATCACCCCGCTTGAGTGCCTGATCGTGAAGGCCATCAACTCCGGCGTCGCCTTGGCGGCAGCGAAGATGATGACGCCCTCGTTCTCGCGGTCCTCGTCGTCGACAACGACGACGGCCTTGCCGGCGGCGATGTCGGCGATCGCCTGCTCAACGGTGTCCAGTCGGACGCTCATGCGTGGATCCTTTCGAGGGCGAGTGCGAGTTCGGGTTCAGTATTTGTCGTCGTGATTCGGCTGGCTCGCGCCCACACCACGAAGCCCATCACTACGAAGACGGCGTAGAACAGATACATCCCCGCGGTGGGGTAGTAGCCGGCCTGGATCAGCGTCGTCACGCCGACCACGTCGACCAGGATCCACACGAGCCAGAACTCCACCCAGCCACGGGCCATACCGTAGGTCGCGAGCATCGAGCCCGTCAGGATCCAGGCTTCGGTGGTCGGGCCCCAGGAGCCGATGCGGGTCAGGGCGGCGTAGGCCGCGAGGTAGCCCACGACGCCGAGGACGAGCAGTTGACGGCGCTCGCTCCAGGTCGCCCAGCGGGGTGCGATGGCGCCACCGTCGGTGGCGCCCCCGCCCCGGCGCGACCGCGACCAGCGCTGCCAGCCGTAGAGCGCGACGGCGGCGAAGAACACCTGGCGACCCGCCTGCCCCCACAGTGGCTCGGCCACCACGCCGCTGAGCTCGCCGGAGGCGAAGACGATGAACAGCAGGATGTTGCCCACCAGGCCGATCGGCCAGGCCCAGACGAACCGCTTCATGCCGAGGATGGCGCTCCCCAGGCCGAACAGGTTGCCGACGACCTCGGGCACGCTGAGACCACCTCCCGGCACCGTGATGGTGCCGTGGATGAGCCACTCGAGCGCGCTCACGATTCCTGCCTACTCTGGTAGACCCCGCTGAGCAGCAGTCGCTCGACGTGCTTGGCGATGATGTCAGCCTCCAGGTTGACCCGGTCACCGATCTGACGGCTACCCAGGGTGGTGCGAGCAAGGGTCTCGGGAATCAGGCTTACGGTGAACCGGTCGGTGCCGGCGGTCACGACCGTCAGGCTGACCCCGTCGACGGTGATCGAGCCCTTGTCAACGAGGTAGGGCGCCAGGTGCGGCGGCAGCGACACCTCGACGACCTCCCAGTGTTCGCTCGGTGTGCGGCTCAGCACCTCGCCGACGCCGTCGACGTGGCCCTGGACGATGTGGCCCCCGAGACGGGTCTGCGGGGTGACCGCGCGTTCGAGGTTGACCCGGTCCCCCGGCCGGACGCCCCGCAGGCTGGTCTTGTCGAGGGTCTCCTGCATGACGTCGGCGGTCCAGAACTCGTCGTCGGCCGACACCACCGTCAGGCAGCAGCCGTTGACGGAGATCGAGTCGCCCAGACGGGTGCCCTCGAGCACGGTCTCGGCGCTGACGGTGAGCCTGATGGCGTCGCCCTGCTCCTCGATGGCGGCGACGGTGCCGAGCTCTTCCACGATGCCGGTGAACATCAGGTGTTCCTCTCCAGGGTGAGTCGGACGTTGGCCTCGGCGCCGGCGCCCAGCACGGCCGCCTGCCTGATCCGGAAACGCAGCTGATCGGTGACGGTGGTGATGCCGAGGTCGCCCACCGCGCTCGTGCCGGCACCGAGCAGGCTGGGGGCGACGTAGGCGATGACTTCGTCGACGAGGCCGGCAGTGAGGAAGGCGGCGGCCAGGCTCGGACCGCCTTCGAGCCAGACGTGACGACGCCCCTGCTCGTGCAGGG
>JARICB010000130.1 GCA_029264225.1 Nocardioides sp.
CAGCCGCCGCGACGGACGTCCTCGTGGTGGATGAAGAGTTCGATCCGATTGGGTCGCTGTCGGTGGCCGGGCATAGCCTGCGACGACGTGCGAGGAGATCGGGGCAGCAACGAGTGAGGAACGAACACACAGTGATGCGCGGCTCGACCACCCGCGAAGGCCTTGCGGTGATGTGGGTCGCGATCCGCCGCGAACCCGTGGTGTTCACCCTCGCGACACTGGGCGCCGTGCTGTTCGGCGTGCTCACGGTCGCCGACGCCTGGGTGCTGGGCTGGGCCACCGACAACGTACTGATCCCCGCCTTCGAGAACGGCCAGATCGGCACCGACCTGCTGCTGATGGTCTTCGTGCTGTTCATCTCCGTCGCGATCCTGCGCGCGGTGGGCATCGTGGCCCGACGACTCGGCGGCGGTGTCATGTATTACCGGATGCAGTCCCACACCCGTCGCGCCGTCACCCGTAAATACCTCTCGCTGCCGATGGAATGGCACCAGCGACACCCCACCGGCCAATTGCTCTCCAACGCCTATGCCGACGTCGAGGCCGCCTGGTCGCCGATCATGCCGCTGCCGATGGCGATCGGCACGCTGGTGATGATGATCGTCGCCATCGTCCAGATGTTCGCCGCCGACGTGGTGATGGCCCTGGTCGGCCTCCTTGTCTTCCCGGCCGTGGTGGCCGCCAACCTCGCCTACCAGCGCTTCGCGTCTCCGCTGATGACGCATGCGCAGGGGCTGCGCGCCGAGGTCAGCGAGGTCGCCCACGAGTCGTTCGACGGTGCGATGGTGGTCAAGACGCTGGGTCGCGAAACCGAGGAGACCGACCGCTTCCGGGCCAAGGCCCACGAACTGCGCGACGTCAACATCCGCGCGGGCCGGATCCGCGCCGTCTTCGATCCGACCCTGGCCTCCCTGCCCAACCTGGGCGTGCTCGTGGTGCTGGCCGTCGGCGTCTCCCGGGTGATGAGCGGGGCCAGCGATGCCGGGGCCGTGGTGACGGTGGCCTACTTGCTGACGATCGTGTCGTTCCCGATCCGGGCCATCGGCTGGCTGCTGGGCGAGTTCCCGCGTTCGGTGGTCGGCTATCGGCGCACCAAGGCCGTCATCGATGCCACCGGTGAGATGCGGTTCGGCGACCGGACGGTGCCCCCGGGTGTCCAGGGTGCGCTGTTGGAGATAGACAACCTGCACTACTCCTACGACGCCCAGGTGCCGCTGTTGCGAGGTGTCGACTTCACCGTCCAGCCCGGCCGCACAGTGGCCGTCGTCGGCCCCACCGCGTCGGGCAAGAGCACGCTGACCAGTCTCTTGGCGCGACTGATCGACCCCGACGAGGGGGCGATCCGGGTCGATGGCATCGACCTGCGTGAGCTGCGCCAGGGGGCATTGGCCAGTGACGTTGCGCTGGTGCCACAGACCGCGTTCCTCTTCGACGACACGGTGCGCGGCAACGTCACCCTGGGTGCCGACGTCTCCGACGACGACGTCTGGGCGGCGCTGCGCACGGCCCAGGCCGACGGCTTCGTGGCGGCGCTGCCCGACGGGCTCGGCGCCAAGCTCGGCGAGCGCGGCACTTCCCTGTCGGGCGGTCAGCGCCAGCGAATCTCGTTGGCGCGCGCTCTCGTACGTCGCCCGCGACTGCTGATCCTCGACGACGCGACCTCGGCCGTCGACCCGGAGGTGGAGGCCCGCATCCTGGCGTCCCTGCGTGACGACGTGACCGGCTCGGCGGCCTCTCTCGTGGTGATCGCCTACCGCAAGGCCACGATCTCGCTGGCCGACGAAGTCGTCCATCTCGACGACGGGGTGATCGCCGGGCGCGGCACCCACTCCGAGTTGTTGGCCAGCAGCGACGAGTATGCCGAGCTGGTCAACGCCTACGAGGTGGCCACGTGAGCGCGACCACTGGCACCCGGATGGACACCGGCGACGACATCGCCCCGATGGAGACCATCCGCCTCGGGATGCGCTATTCGCCCGAGCTGCGTGAGGGGCTGGGGGTCACCGTCTTCTTGGCGATCGTGGCTTCGTGCGGGCAGATCGTCGTACCCATCGCCGTACAACAGACGCTCGACCGGGGGCTCAACGCACCCGGTGGTCCTCGGCTGTCGTTCGTCATCTGGATGGGTCTCGCCGCGATGCTGGCGATCGTGGTGACCAGCTTGGCCTCCTACTTCATGACCAGTCGGCTCTTCACGGTCTCCGAACGTGGTCTGGCCACCTTGCGCACCAAGGCGTTCAGGCACGTGCACGACCTGCCCCTGCTGACCCAGAACACCGAACGCCGGGGCGCCCTGGTGGCGCGGGTGACTACCGACGTCGACCAGGTCAGCCAGTTCCTGGTCTTCGGCGGGCTGCTCTTCGTGGTCAGCGTCGGGCAGATCCTGGCCGCCACGGTGCTGATGCTGATCTACAGCTGGGAGCTCGCCCTGGTGGTGTGGCTCTCGTTCGCGCCGCTGTTCTTGAGCATCCGCTGGTTCCAGCGCAAGCTCTCCCTTGCCTACGGGGTTGTGCGCCACCAGGTCGACGTGCTGCTGGGTGCCGTCGCCGAACCGGTGGTCGGCGCCGCAGTGGTTCGCTCCTACGCGGTCGAGGATCGCACCCAGGCCCGCATCGACACCGCCATCAACGACTTCCAGGCCGCCTCGGTCCGAGCCCAGAAGTTCACCGTGGTGTCCTTCTCCCTCGGCGGCATCTCGGCTGGTATCGCCAACGCCGGCGTGATCATCATCGGCATCCTGTTGGGCTTCACCTCCGACATGACGCCGGGCAAGGTGCTGGCCTTCGCCTTCCTGGTGACGCTGTTCGTCGGACCGGTCCAGATGGGCACCCAGATCCTGACCGACGCCCAGAACGCGATCGCGAGCTGGCGCCGCGTGCTGGGCATCCTCGAGACACCCGGCGACCTCGCCGATCCCGGACCGGACGCCGCGATCCTGCCGCGGGGTCCGATCGACGTGACCTTCGACGACGTCACGTTCGCCTACCCCGGCGGGCCGGACGTGCTGTCCGAGGTGTCCATGCACATCGAGGCCGGCACCCGGGTCGCGATCGTGGGGGAGACCGGCTCGGGCAAGTCCACCTTCGCCAAGCTGCTTACCCGGCTGATGGACCCCAAGTCGGGAGGCGTGCTGCTCGACGGGATCGACGTACGCCAGATCGCCGCGGAGTCGCTGCGGCGCAGCGTGGTGTTGGTGCCGCAGGAGGGGTTCCTCTTCGACGACACGATCGCGGCCAACGTGCGCTACGGAAAGCTGGACGCGACCGAGGCCGACATCGTGGCCTCGGCCGACGAACTGGGACTGCGTGACTGGCTCGATGCGCTCCCGCGCGGGATGAGCACCGTGGTCGGTCAGCGTGGCGAGTCGTTGTCGGCGGGGGAGCGGCAACTGGTCGCGCTGTTGCGGGCCCACCTGGCCGATCCCGACCTCCTCGTCCTCGACGAGGCCACCAGCGCCGTCGACCCGCGCCTGGAGATGCGGATCGGGCGAGCAATGGAGCGGCTCATGTCGGATCGCACCTCAGTCACCATCGCCCACCGGCTCTCGACCGCCGAAAGTGCCGACGAGGTGGTCGTGGTCGACCGCGGCAGGGTGATCCAGCGTGGGCCGCATGCCGAGCTCGTTACCCAGAGCGGCAGCGTCTACGCCGGGCTGCACGCGTCCTGGACCGCCCAACACGAGAGCTGAGTTTCCCGCCTCCCGTTAGGGTCAGGATCGTGATGATCATGCCTGGGCGGGCAGCCTGATGGGAGTGCCGGGGACCGGCGCAGCGAAGCGCCTCGTACTGGAGACGCTCGGCTGGACCCTGCTGGTGGTCGGGGTGGCGGCACTCGTACTGCCAGGCCCTGGCCTGCTGGCCATCTTTGCCGGTCTGGCGCTGCTGTCGCAGCAGTATGACTGGGCCAAGCGGCGTGTCGATCCAGTACGCCGTCGGGCACTTCGCGCTGCGGCCGAGGGGGTCGAGACCTGGGTACGGATCGTGGGCTCGTGCGTCGGCGTACTGCTGCTGGTGGCGGCTGGTGCCCTGTGGATCGCGGGCCCCGACGAGCCCTCATGGTGGCCCTTCCCGTCGGCTCTCTGGCTGCCCGGTGGGCTCGGGACCGGGATGACCCAAGTGGTTTCGGCGGTGATCGCGCTGGGGCTGATCATCTACAGCTACCGACGCTTCCACGGGAAGCCGGAAGCCATCGCGAAGCTCCGCGAGGATTCCGACGAAGACTCTGACGAAGCCGATGCGAGCTCGAGCACAGAC
>JARICB010000163.1 GCA_029264225.1 Nocardioides sp.
GTCGCTGGGACGGACCGGCGCGAGCGCCAGGTCGGCGGTCAGTTCCGGGTCGTCGTGCACACCCTCGCGCAGGGCTTGGGCGACCCGGTGGATCTGGTGCAGCAGGACGGCGGCGTCGGCCGGGCGCTGGGAGCGATCGCGGGCCGTGGCGCGCGCCACCAGCGCATCGACGTACGACGGCAGACCGGGGACGACCTGTGAGGGTGGGGGCACATCCTCGTGGACGTGGCGGTAGGCCACCTGGATCGGGCTCTCGCCCTCGTGCGGCTTGTTGCCGGTGAGCAGTTCGTAGAGCACCACCCCGGCGGCATAGACATCGGCGCGCGCGTCGGCGCGGCCGTTGACGACGAGTTCGGGAGCCAGGTAGGACACGGTGCCGATCAGCACCCCGCCGGTGACGGTGTGCTGGGTGTCGCTGTTGACCGCTTTGGCCAGGCCGAAGTCGGCCACCTTCACCTGTCCGCCGTGCGCCTCGTCACCGATCAGCACGTTCTCCGGCTTGACGTCACGGTGGATCAGCCCGGCCCGGTGCGCGGCGGCGAGGGCGGAGACGACCGGCTCCAGCAGGCTCAGTGCCCGGGAGGGGCTCATAGGAGATTCCTTGCGGATGACATCACGCAGGGTGTGGCCGGGCACATACTCCATCGCCAAGAACACGACGCCGTCGTCGTCGCCCTGGTCGTAGACCCCCACGACGTGCGGGTGGTTGAGTCGGGCGGCGGCCCGGGCCTCGCGGACGAATCGCATGGCGAAGTCGTCGTCATCGCCCAGCCCCGGGTGCATGATCTTCACCGCGACGGTGCGGTCGAGACGGATGTCGGTTGCTTCATAGACGGTCGCCATCCCGCCGCGGGCGATGCGGGGACCGACGCGGTAGCGCCGGTCGAGCAGTCGCCCGACGAGCGCGTCAGTAGCCGCGCGACCCGCACCGCGGGCGTGCTCGGGTGGCTCCACTGCTCGACCTCCATCGCCGGACGGGGAAGATCCGGGTGCCTCATCGTACGAACCCGGACTGCGGAGGTGGTGGCGTGCGGTCCTACCGGCGTGGCGCGGAGTTGTCGTGGCGTGTCGATGGATCGGCACCGGACGTGAAATGGTGGGCCCATGACCTCCTCCGACAACCCTGTTCCATTGGCCGACGCCGACCTCGACGCTCTGGTCGACGTGTGGCTCGACTGGGGCCAGACCTCGGCAATCCTGGGGGTCACCCCCGCGAAGGTGCGCACCATGATCAAGGACCACGAGATCGCCGGGGCGGTGCCCCGACCGGGAGCGTCACCGTCGGTGCCGGCCGCGTTCTTCCAGGACGGCCTGATCGTCAAGGGCCTGTCGGGGTTGCTGACCATGCTGCACGACGCGCACTTCAACGACCGCGAGTGCATTGCCTGGATCTTTACCGACGACAACTACCCCGGCCGACCGATCGACGCCCTGCGGGAGAACCGCGGCGCTGAGGTCAAGCGTCGCGCCCAGACGATGCTGTAGCAGGCTCAGACGCTCCGCTGGGTCACGGCGCTGGCCAGGTCGCGCAGCGCAGCGCGGGCGTGGTCGTCGATGTCGACCTGGTCCAGTGCAGCCAGCGCGGTGTCGGCCAGTGAGCCGATCACCTCCTCGACCTGCGCATGGGCGCCCGAGGAATCGATGATCCGACGCAGCTCGGCCACGGCGGGTACGTCGAGGGGCCGGCCCAGCGCCGCGTCCAAGCGGGCTGCATCGGCGGCCGGTGCGGCGTCGAGGGCCAGTGCCACCAGCACGGTGCGCTTGCCCTCGATCAGGTCGTCACCGGCGGGCTTGCCGGTGACCGCAGGGTCGCCGAAGACGCCCAGCAGGTCGTCGCGCAGTTGGAACGCCTCACCCAGAGGTAGGCCGAAGCGGGACAGCCCCCGGATCTGCTCCGCGGTGGCGCCGGCGAGTGCTGCGCCGATGTGCAGGGGGCGTTCGATGGAGTACTTCGCGGACTTGTAGCGCAGCACCGTCATCGCGGTCTGCACGTCGGCGGCGGCCCGGGCCTGGACGGAGACGTCGAGGAACTGCCCAGCGATGACCTCGGAGCGGCACAGGTCGAAGACCTCCAGTGCCGGGGCCACCTCGGTCAGCGGCAGGCCGCACCGGCGGAGCAGCTCGTCGGACCAACTGAGCAGCAGGTCGCCGAGCAGGATCGCGGCAGCGGCGCCGTACTGCTCGGGCTGTCCGGTCCAGCCGGCGAGGCGGTGCTCGCTCTCGAAGGCCCGGTGGGTGGCGGGTCGTCCGCGCCGGGTGTCGGAGGCATCCATGTAGTCGTCGTGGACCAGGGCGCTGGCGTGCAGCAGTTCGAGAGCTGCGCAGGCGCGTGCCAGCGCATCCTCGTCGGGGACCTCTGCTCGCACGGCGCGGTAGCCCCAGTGGCAGAACGCAGCCCGGAACCGCTTGCCACCGGAGACCGAACTTCGCGCCTCCGTCAGCAGCCTGGCGGCGTCGGCACCGAGGGGTGCGAGCCGCTCCGCCTGGACGTCGACAAAAGCGTCGAGTACGGACTGGATCCGGTTGCGGAACGCCTCATCACTCACAGTTGGAGCCTAGCCAGTGGACGGATGGGGCCACTCATCGCCGCCGTCCCTATCCTTGATCCATGATC
>JARICB010000185.1 GCA_029264225.1 Nocardioides sp.
CGGTCGGGAGATGACCCCGTGCTGGCGCGCGAGCGTCGAGCTGACGCGGTCGCTGGGGTCGACCTTCTCGGATGCGGTGCTCATCAACCCAGCCTGCGACCCGCAGCCTCGGGAGACCACTGGCAGCTTGCGGCCTGTGGAAAGCGAGACAGCGGTATCCAGCAGCCACCAGGTGACTGCGGAACGCCGCTGTCCTGCGATCCGGGACGGATCAGGCGGGAGGCTCGGCCGATCCGTCCTCCGCCTGCTGACCGGCGTCCGGGTTGCGCTCGGTGCCCGACTCGGCGTCGCCGGCGGCACCCTCGGGAGACTGTGACTTCTCGTCGTCGGACTCTGCGACCTCGTCGGGGAGTTCGTCATTGACCCCCGGGTTGCGATCCGGGTCGAGGTCGCGCGGCAGGTCGTCCTCGTCCTGAGGGACGGCGTCGACGCCACCGGGGTTGGGCTCGCGATCCTCGATGACCGGCTCGGGGATGGGGCCAAGATCCTTGTTGCTCATCGCTGTCCCTCCGTAGTGTTGTCGGGCTGGCTGTCGTTGAAACCGTAGGCGAGGTAGTGCTCGCCGCGAAAGAGTCGACTCAGGGCGAACTCCTCGTGCGGCACCATCGGGGTCGGCAGAGCAGCGAGGGAGCACCAGCGCAGCTCGCCACACTTGTCCGGCTCGGCGATCTGCGGCTCGCCCGCCCAGGAACGTGCGGTGAAGAAGAAGTCGACACGCTCCTCGATCGCGGCGCCGCCCTGGGTGCGTTGCATGGTGAATTCGAAACTCAGGTCGATGTCACTGATCGTGAGTTCCTCGCGCGCCTCGCGCTGCGCGGCGTCGTAGGCCGTCTCGCCGGACTCGACGTGCCCCGCAGCGGCGGCCGCCCAGTGGCCATCCATGTAGGGCGTGCCCTGCCGCAGTTGCAGCAGCACCTCGGTGCCGGCGTCGGTCTCGCGGAGGAGGTAGATGTAAGAAGCTGGCACCAGCGCGAAGGAGAGCGTCACGCCGCCCAACCTAACCGCTCGCCGAGCGACTAGCGGATGTCGTCGTCCTTGCCGTCTAGCCCGTCGAGAGCGTCGGTCGCCTTGTCGACGCCGGAGTCGATCTGGCTGCCGTACTTCTTGCCGGTCTTGTCATCGATGGCCTCGCCGGCCTTGTGCAGGCCGTCGGCGATCTTCCCGCCGTGTTTGTCCACGGCGTCGGTGAGCTTGTCCTTGGCGTTGTCCAGGAATCCCATGGCGAGCCTCTCGTGACCTCCGGGCCCCGCGCGGGGCCGTCTGACTGGAAGACTAGCCAGCATGTCCGAGCAGCAGCGTCCCGTGACCGTCGCGATCGTGGGAGCCACCGCGTCGGGCAAGACCGGGCTCAGTCTCGATCTGGCCGAGCGGCTGGCTGGCGAGATCGTCAACACCGACGCGATGCAGATCTATCGGGGGATGGACGTCGGTACGGCGAAGGTGCCACTCGCCGAACGACGCGGCGTCAGGCACCACCTGCTCGACCGGCTCGCCGTGACCGATACGGCGACGGTGGCTGACTTCCAGGGCTGGGCCAAGGAGGCCATGGCTGAGATTCGTGAGCGCACCCACACCCCGGTGCTGGTCGGCGGCAGTGCGCTCTACACGCGGGCGATCTTGGACCAGTTCGAGTTCCCCGCCACCGACGCGTCACTGCGTCGTGAGCTCGAGGAGGAGCTGGCCGCCATAGGGCCGCATGCCCTGCATGAACGGCTGGTCGCACTGGATCCGGCGGCGGCCGCCAAGATGCTGCCCGACAACGGCCGCCGTACTGTCCGGGCGCTCGAGGTCATCGCGCTCACCGGCCGGCCCTACTCCGCAAGCCTGCCCCAACTGCACTACGCCGAGCCCGGCACCGTGCAGATCGGCGTCGACATCGACCGACCGACCCTCGATGCCCGCATCGAGCAGCGCGTGCAGCAGATGTACGACGCCGGGTTGATCGAGGAGGTCGAGGGGCTGCTCGATCTGGGGTTGGAGCAGGGCCAGACCGCCAGCAGGGCGATCGGCTACCGGGAGGCAGCAGCCCATCTGCGCGGTGAGATCAGCCGCGACGACGCCATCGAGAGGACCCGCATCGCCACGCGTCGCTTCGCCCGCCGTCAGGACGGCTGGTTCCGCAAGGATCCACGGGTGGTCTGGATCCGCTTCGACGACGAGGACCGGGTCGAGAAGGCGCTCGCCGCGGTGACGGCTGTCTCCTGAGTCTGCTGGCCTCTCGACAGATCGGCTGCAGCGGAGCAGGGTAGATGTACTCGGACTCTCGGAGGTCGTCATGCGCATCACCCCCGTCTTCGCCACTACTGCCCTGGTCGCCGGACTCCTGGCGGCTGCCCCTCCCACCCTGGCCCAGAACGGTGCGGATCCGGGACCGGCGACCCGGCCCAAGGCCAAGATCCCGACCGCGATCGGGTCGGGTGGTGCCGTCTCCACGGTGGACCCCGAAGCCAGCGCGGCTGCCCTCAAGGTGCTCAGGAAGGGCGGCAACGCCACCGACGCGGCGGTCGCTGCGGCCGCGACCCTCGGCGTGACCGAGCCCTACAGTGCCGGCATCGGTGGGGGCGGCTACTTCGTCCACTTCGACGCCAAGACCGGCAAGGTCTCGACCATCGACGGGCGTGAGAGCGCCCCGAAGAAGATGCCCAACGATGCGTTCATCGACCCGGCGACCGGCAAGCCCTACAACTTCACGCCCGAGCTCGTTACCAGCGGCGTCAGTGTCGGGACCCCCGGGACGGCGGCCACCTGGGATCGCGCACTGAAGAAGTGGGGCACGCTCTCGATGGCCGATGCGCTGAAGCCCGCGATCAAGGTGGCAACCCGCGGCTTCGTGGTTGACGACACGTTCCGCCAGCAGACCCTCGACAACGCGACCCGCTTCCGTGCCTACCGGGCGAGCAAGCGGCTGTTCCTGCCCAAGGGTGATGCGCCGAAGGTCGGCTCGATCTTCCGCAACCCGGAGTTGGCGACCACCTACACCGACCTCGGACAGCGTGGGATCAAGACGTTCTACCGGGGACCGCTCGCGAAGTTGATGGTCGACATCGTCCGCAAGCCGCGGACCACCAAGGGCACCGACCTTCCGGTGCCGCGGGGCTATCTCTCGCGCAGCGACCTGAGGGACTACAAGGTGCTCAACCAGGCGCCGACCAAGATCTCCTACCGCGGCTACGACGTCTACGGCATGGCGCCCTCCTCCAGCGGCGGCTCGACCATCGGGGAGGCGCTCAACATCCTCGAACGCACCGACCTCACCGCGAAGTCGACGGAGCAGGTGCTGCACCACTATCTCGAGGCAGGCGCGCTCGCCTTCGCCGACCGCGGGAAATACGTGGGTGACCCACGATTCGTCGAGGTTCCGCTGCCGACGCTGCTCAGCGACAAGTACGCCGCCGAGCGGGCCTGCGCGATCGACCCGACCAAGGCCGCGGTGAAGCCGGTCCCGGCCGGAAACACCGCTGCCTACGACGGGGTGTGCAGCCCGGCACGGGCCGCCGGCGGCACGCTCGATGCCGACACCGAGAACATCTCGACCACCAACCTGACGGTCGCCGACAAGTGGGGCAACGTCGTTGAATACACCCTCACCATCGAGCAGACCGGCGGTTCAGGGATGGTCGTGCCCGGCTACGGCTTCCTGCTCAACAACGAACTGACCGACTTCTCCACGGTCTACGACTCGGCCGACCCGAATCGCATCCAGCCGGGCAAGCGCCCGCGCTCCTCGATGAGCCCGACGATCGTGCTCAAGGACGGCAAGGCCTGGCTGGCCCTGGGATCGCCCGGTGGTTCCACGATCATCACCACGGTGCTGCAGATGCTGGTCAACCGGATCGACCTCGGGATGACCGTGCAACAGGCGATCGCAGCGCCCCGCACCAGCCCGCGCAACACCGCGAGCGTGACCTCGGAGCCCGACTTCATTACCTCCTACGGGGCGGCCTTGACCGCGCTCGGCCACAAGTTCGTGCCGGCCGGTGATGCCTTCACCAGTGCCGCCGAGATCGGCGCTGCGACGGCGATCGAGTTCGGAGCCAACGGTCAGATGATCGCGGTTTCCGAGCCCGTGCGTCGCGGGGGTGGCGCGGCGCGGGTGGTGAAGCCGCGCTGAGTATGGCTACTGGCCCTGTCACACTGATGGAGTGAGTTATCGCTTCCTCAAGGGCCATGGCACGGAGAACGACTTCGTGCTGCTTCCCGATCCCGACGGCTCCATCCACGGCGACCTGTCGGCGGATCGGGTCCGGGCACTGTGTGATCGGCGCGCGGGGCTCGGTGCCGATGGCGTGCTGCGTGCGTTGCAACGTGACGGACGTTGGTTCATGGACTACCGCAACGCCGACGGCTCGCTCAGCGAGATGTGCGGCAACGGTATCCGCGTGTTCGCCCGTTACCTGCTCGATCACGAGGGTGCCTCGACTCCGCTCGAGGTGGACACGCGTGACGGGGTCAAGACGATTACTCGTGCGGGCCACGACTTCACTGTCGACATGGGCAGCCCGGTGGTCCACGACAAGACCGCGATCAGGGTCGGCACCGTCGGCCACGAGGCGCTCCACGTCTCCATGGGCAACCCGCATGCCGTCACCTTCGTCGGCTCCCTCGACGAGGCCGGCAGCCTCGTGGAGGCGCCCGGCTTCGACGCTGCGGCCTACCCCGACGGCGTCAACGTCGAGTTCGTCGTACGCCGCGGCGCACATCACGTCGCTATGCGCGTCCACGAGCGGGGCTCCGGGGAGACCCGCTCCTGTGGCACCGGTGCCTGCGCGGTGATGGTGGCGGCGGCCCTGGCCGACGACGCACCCCGGGGCACGACCTACCGAGTCGACCTACCGGGTGGCAGCCTGGACATCACCTGGACCGACGACGACCGCATCCTGATGACGGGCCCGGCGGTCCTCGTCGCGTCCGGCACGACCGACCTGTAGCACCGCGATCGCGGTGCGCTCTGCGGGCGCGCGGCCCGGTCGGTAGCATCCGCGGCATGGATATCACCGGAGCATCCGCCATCGTCACCGGCGGCGCCAGCGGCATCGGCGCCGCAGTCGCCCGTGCCCTCGCCGCCCGCGGCGCGATCGTCGTCGTCGCCGACCTCAACGCCGAGAAGGGCGAGGCCCTCGCCCACGAGATCAACGGCGTCTTCGCCGCCGTCGACGTGACCGACACCGAGCAGGTCGCCCGTGCCGTCGAGGCGGCCGGTGAGATCGCGCCCCTGCGGGCGTGCGTCAACTCGGCCGGCATCGGCTGGGCGCAGCGCACCATCGGTCGCGACGGCCAACTCGACTCGGCCCACGACCTCGACGCCTTCCGCAAGGTCGTCGAGATCAACTTGATCGGCACCTTCGACATGACCCGCCAAGCCGCGACCGTGATGTCGCGCAACGAACCCGATGCCGACGGCCAGCGCGGCGCCATCGTCAACATGGCCTCGGTCGCCGCCTTCGACGGTCAGATCGGCCAGTCGTCCTACTCCGCCTCCAAGGGTGGCGTGGTCGGCATGACCCTGCCCATCGCGCGCGACCTCGCCGCCGCCGGCATCCGCCTGAACACGGTGGCCCCCGGTCTGATCGACACCCCGATCTACGACGCATTCCCCGACCCGGCGGTGTTCAAGGCCAAGTTGGGCGAGTCGGTGCTGTTCCCGAAGCGACTTGGTCACGCCGAGGAGCTCGCCAGCATGGTGATCGAGTGCCTGACCAACTCTTACATGAACGGCGAGACCATCCGGGTCGACGGCGGCATCCGGATGCCTCCGAAGTAGTCGGATCCCAAGCCGCACAGCACTTAACCGTTGGGCCTGGGGCCCGGAGCGGCCTAAACTCGACGGCATATGACTAAGGGATCTGACATCAACCTCGAGTTCAACCTCGACGACGCGCTTCACGCCACTGGCGCCTGGGATGACGCCGAGTCGGGCTACGCCGACGACTTCACCTCCGCCGAGGGCCCCGACCCGGAGGACGAGCTGACCACCGGTGAGCAGGACCTGGCCGAGCGGCACGCGCTGCGCCGGGTCGCTGGCCTCCGCACCGAGCTCGAGGACATTACCGAGGTCGAGTACCGCCAGCTGCGCCTCGAGCGGGTCGTGCTCGTCGGGGTCTGGACCGAGGGAACCGTGACCGACGCGGAGAACTCGATGGCCGAGCTCGCGCTCCTCGCCGAGACGGCCGGTTCCGAGGTCCTCGACGCGATCTACCAGCGCCGGCAGAAGCCCGACCCGGCCACCTTCATCGGCCGCGGCAAGGTCGAGGGGCTGCGCGAGATCGTCGCGGCCAGCGGCGCCGACACGGTGATCCTCGACGGCGACCTGGCCCCCAGCCAGCTGAGGAACCTCGAGGACAAGCTCAAGGTCAAGGCGATCGACCGGACGGGCCTGATCCTCGACATCTTTGCTCAGCATGCGAAGTCGAAGGAAGGTCAGGCGCAGGTCGAGCTGGCCCAGCTCAACTACATGAAGCAGCGCTTGCGTGGGTGGGGTGGCAACCTGTCGCGTCAGGCCGGTGGGCGGGTCTCCGGCGGTGAGGGCATCGGTGGCCGCGGCCCCGGTGAGACCAAGATCGAGACCGATCGGCGTCGGATCAACACCAAGATCGCCAAGCTCCGCCGTGAGCTCAAGGAGATGAAGGGCAGCCGCGAGACCAAGCGGCAGGAGCGCCGGCGCAACCACGTTCCGGGCGTCTCGATCGCCGGCTACACCAACGCCGGCAAGTCATCACTGATCAACCGGCTCACCGATGCCGGGGTGCTGGTCGAGGATTCGCTCTTCGCGACCCTGGACCCCACCACGCGGCGTACGACGACCAGCGACGGTCGCATCTACACGATGAGCGACACGGTCGGGTTCGTCCGACACCTGCCTCACCAGTTGGTCGAGGCGTTCCGTTCGACGTTGGAAGAGGTCGGCGAGGCCGACCTGATCCTGCACGTGGTCGACGGGTCGCACCCCGACCCCGAGGGTCAACTGGCGGCGGTGCGGGGGGTGTTCGCCGAGATCGAGGCCGACAAGATCCCCGAGATCGTGGTGATCAACAAGGCCGATGCCGCCGATCCGATGACGATCGCGCGCCTCCGACAGCACGAGCCCCACAGCGTGGTGGTTTCGGCCAAAACCGGTGAGGGCATCGCCGACGTGGTGGCGCTGATCGAGGCTGAGCTCCCGCACCCGGACGTCGACTTCGACATCCTGCTGCCCTACGAGCGCGGCGACCTGCTCAACAAGATCCACCAGACCGGCGAGATCGACGTGCTCGAGCACACCGGCGACGGCACCCGCGTCACCGGCCGGGCCTCTGAGGACCTGGCCGGCGAGCTGTCGGCGTACGCAGTCAGCTAGGCGCCGCGCGCGAGGGTCAGATCATGTCCTCGCCGGTGCGCTTGGACTCGCGCCACTCCCGGACGAAAGCCCGGACCAGAACGAAGAGGATTGCGGCCA
>JARICB010000188.1 GCA_029264225.1 Nocardioides sp.
CGAGCCGCTGCAGACCGGGCTCAAGGCCGTCGACGCCATGACGCCCATCGGCCGGGGCCAGCGCCAGCTGATCATCGGTGACCGCCAGACCGGTAAGACCGCGATCGCGATCGACACGATCATCAACCAGAAGGCCAACTGGGACTCTGGTGACCCCGACAAGCAGATGCGCTGCATCTACGTCGCGATCGGCCAGAAGGGCTCGACCATCGCTTCGGTGCGTGGCGCCCTCGAGGAAGCCGGTGCCCTCGAGTACACGACCATCGTCGCCTCGCCGGCCTCCGACAGCGCGGGCTTCAAGTACCTCGCGCCCTACACCGGTTCGGCCATCGGTCAGCACTGGATGTACGCCGGCAAGCACGTCCTGATCGTCTTCGATGACCTGACGAAGCAGGCCGAGGCCTACCGCGCCGTGTCGCTGCTGCTGCGGCGCCCGCCGGGCCGCGAGGCCTACCCGGGTGACGTGTTCTACCTGCACAGCCGGCTGCTCGAGCGCTGCGCCAAGCTCTCCGACGAGATGGGCAAGGGCTCGATGACCGGTCTGCCGATCATCGAGACCAAGGCCAACGACGTCTCGGCGTTCATTCCGACCAACGTCATCTCCATCACCGACGGTCAGATCTTCTTGCAGTCCGACCTGTTCGCGGCCAACCAGCGACCCGCCATCGACGTCGGTGTCTCTGTCTCGCGCGTCGGTGGCTCGGCCATGACGAAGGCGATGAAGGCAGTCACGGGCTCGCTCAAGGTCGATCTGGCGCAGTTCCGTGCCATGGAGGCGTTCGCAATGTTCGCCTCCGACCTCGACGCCGCGTCGCGTCAGCAGTTGGCTCGCGGGCAGCGCCTGATGGCCCTGCTCAAGCAGCCGCAGTACTCGCCCTACCCGCTCGAAGAGATGACTGCTTCGCTGTGGCTGGGGACCTCGGGTCGCCTCGATGCCGTACCGACCGACGACGTGCTGCGCTTCGAGCACGAGTTCATCGACTACCTGCGTCGCAGTCACGAGGGGATCCTCGCCGGCATCCGCGAGACGCAGAAGTTCGAGGACTCCACCGAGTCCCAGATCTCTGCGGCCTACGACTCCTTCCTCGACCAGTTCGAGACCTCGGACGGCCAGAGCATCAAGGCCGGCAAGGAAGAGCACGTCGCTCTCGAGGACGAGGACATCGAGCAGGAGCAGATCGTCAAGCAGAAGCGGGGCTGACGAATGGCTCTGTCGGTACGTGAGTACCGCGCGCGGATCAAGTCGACGGAGTCGATGAAGAAGATCACGCGTGCCATGGAACTCGTTGCCGCGTCTCGCATCATCAAGGCGCAGCAGCGGGCCCAGTCGGCCGCGCCGTACGCCCGTGAGCTCACGCGAGCGGTCTCGGCCGTCGCCACGTTCTCCAACGTCGACCACCCGTTGACGACGGAGCCGGAGAACCCGACGCGTGCCGCGGTGCTGGTCGTGACCAGCGACCGCGGCCTCGCCGGCGCCTACGCCTCCAACGTGCTCAAGGAGGCCGAGCGGCTGATCGAGAAGTTGCGGGCAGAGGGCAAGGAGGTCGACCTCTACGTCTCCGGACGCAAGGGCGAGGCCTACTTCAAGTTCCGTCAGCGGCCCGTCGTGCAGTGCTGGACCGGTTTCTCCGACCAGCCGACCTACGACGTCGCCTCTGACATCGGAGCCACCCTGATCTCGGCGTTCCTCAACGAGGCCGACGGCGAGGCCCACGACGGCAGCGCACCCGGTGCCGACGAGGTGCACGTGGTCTCCACGCGCTTCCGTTCGATGCTGACTCAGGAGCCGACGGCGGTGCGTCTGCTGCCGCTGGAGGTCGTCGAAGGCACCGAGCCGCCCGAGGAGGGCGAACTGCTGCCCCTCTACGAGTTCGAGCCATCGGCCGAGGAGGTGCTCGACGCACTTCTTCCTCGCTACGTCCAGAGCAGGATCTTCTTTGCCCTGCTCCAGGCTGCCGCGTCCGAGCTGGCTGCCCGCCAAAAGGCGATGAAGGCTGCGACAGACAACGCCGACGAACTCATCAAGAAATACAAGCGCATCGCCAACCAGGCCCGCCAGGCTGGCATTACCCAGGAAATCAGCGAGATCGTCGGTGGCGTCAATGCCCTTGCCGACGCCCAAGCCGGGAATGAGTGAACATGACTGCCACTGTTGAAGAGACCACCACCGCGAGCCCAAGCGGCTCTGTGGGACGCATCGCCCGGGTCATCGGCCCGGTCGTGGACATCGAGTTCCCGACCGACGGTATGCCCGCCATCTACAACGCCCTCAAGGTCGAGCTCACGCTGGCCGGCGAGACCGAGGAGATCACCCTCGAGGTCGCCATGCACATCGGTGACGGCATGGTTCGCGCCATCTCGATGCGCCCCACCGACGGCCTCGTCCGCGGTGCGCAGGTGCGCGACACCGGCGGCCCCATCTCGGTGCCGGTCGGCGATGTCACGCTCGGCCGGGTGTTCAACACCACGGGCGACTGCCTCAACCTTGCCGAGGGCGAGACCCTCGACGTCAAGGAGCGGTGGGGAATCCACCGCAAGGCACCGGCCTTCGACCAGCTGGAGTCGAAGACCCAGATGTTCGAGACCGGTATCAAGGTCATCGACCTCCTCACCCCCTACGTCCAGGGCGGCAAGATCGGCCTGTTCGGTGGTGCCGGTGTCGGCAAGACCGTGCTCATCCAGGAGATGATCGCCCGCGTCGCCAAGGACCACGGTGGCGTGTCGGTGTTCGCCGGTGTCGGCGAGCGCACCCGTGAGGGCAACGACCTCATCGTCGAGATGGAAGAGGCCGGCGTCATCGGCCAGACCGCTCTCGTCTTCGGCCAGATGGACGAGCCGCCGGGCACCCGCCTGCGCGTCGCCCTCGCCGCGCTGACGATGGCTGAGTACTTCCGCGACGTGCAGAAGCGCGACGTGTTGCTCTTCATCGACAACATCTTCCGCTTTACCCAGGCCGGTTCCGAGGTCTCCACCCTTCTCGGTCGGATGCCGTCCGCCGTGGGCTACCAGCCCAACCTGGCCGACGAGATGGGTCAGCTCCAGGAGCGAATCACCTCGACGCGTGGGCACTCGATCACCTCGCTGCAGGCGATCTACGTGCCGGCCGACGACTACACCGACCCGGCCCCGGCCACGACGTTCGCGCACCTCGACGCCACTACCGAGCTTTCGCGCGAGATCGCCTCGCTCGGTATCTACCCGGCCGTCGACCCGCTGACGTCCACCTCCCGGATCCTTGACCCGCAGTACATCGGTGAGGACCACTACCGCTGCGCCGTTCGGGTCAAGCAGATCCTCCAGCGCAACAAGGAGCTCCAGGACATCATCGCGATCCTCGGTGTCGACGAGCTTCCCGAAGAGGACAAGATCATCGTGTCCCGCGCCCGCCGGATGCAGCGCTTCCTCTCGCAGAACACCTACGTTGCCAAGCAGTTCACCGGCATCGAGGGCTCGACCGTTCCCGTGGCCGACACCATCGAGGCGTTCAACAAGATCGCCGACGGTGAATACGACCACGTGGCCGAGCAGGCGTTCTTCATGTGCGGTGGCCTCGATGACGTCGAGGCCAAGTGGGCTGAGATCCAGAAGAGCCTGTGATGTCCGACGCACTGCTGCAGGTAGAGCTCGTTGCGGCGGACCGGCTCGTCTGGTCCGGCGAGGCGAAGATGGTCATTGCTCGCACCACGGAGGGCGACGTGGGCATCCTGCCCGGTCACGCGCCGATGCTTTCGGTCATCATCGAGGGCGTCGTCGACGTCCAGACGGCTGACGGTGAGACCTGGATCGCGGCTGTGCACGCCGGATTCCTCTCCGTGGCCAACAACCGGGTCTCGATCTTGTCGGAGTATGCCGAGATGGCACACGAGATCGACCTGGAGAAGGCCCGCAAGGACCTCGACCGGGCCAAGCACGCAGGTGAGAACGACGACGCGGCTCAGGAGCAGCTCCGTAGTGCCGAGGCGCGAATTCGCGCCGTCGAGCGCGCGTCGTGATGTTGCGCCGACACAGCACGTAAGGTGAGCGCACGGACCAACAGGTTCGTGCGCTCATCTGTATTTCCCCTGGTTTCCCCGTCGTCGCTCAGGAGAGTGGATGCCCGTCTGGCAATGGCTCGTCGAGTCTGCCGGCGTGCTGCTTCTGCTGCTGCTGGCCTACGGGTTCGCGCTGATCGTGCGACGGCGCGTCTTGTCGCGACACGGCGGCACCTTCGAGCTCAGTCACCGCTTGCGCACCTCCCGACCCGGCCATGGGTGGGTAGTGGGACTCGGGCGATACCAGCACGAAGACCTGGAGTGGTTTCGGATCTTCTCGCTCTCGCCGCGACCGCGTCGGGTGTGGTCGCGCCGCAAGCTGACCTATACGGGATCACGCCCACCGGCCGGAGCTGAGCGGCGTGCGCTCTATCCCGGACATCTGGTGGTCACCTGCACCGCGGCGGACCTGCCGTGCGAACTTGCTATGGACGAGTCCTCGCTGATGGGCTTCCAGTCCTGGCTCGAGGCCGGCCCCCCCGGCACCGACTGGAATCGACACCGGACCTGACGTGGGTGCCTTGGTGGGCCGGGTCTCCCGCCTGAGCAGGGCCCGCAACGCTGTTGGCCTGGCCTTCGTCCTCAATGGCCTGTGCTTCGCATCCTGGGTCTCGCGCATTCCCGAGGCACGAGAGCGCTTCGAGTTGAGCAACGGTGGGCTGGGAGCGCTGTTGTTGGCGATCGCTGCCGGCTCGCTGATCGCCCTGCCCACCACGGGCGCCGCCATCGCGACGTACGGCACCGTGCGGGTGATCCGGGTCGGGGCCGCTTTCAGCCTGGTCGGTCTGCTCAGTGCGGCCGTCGGCTTGACCCAGGATCTGGCGCTGACCGTCGTCGGGCTGTTTCTCTACGGTCTCGGGCTCGGCGTCTGGGATGTGGCGATGAATGTCGAAGGCGCTGAGGTCGAACGCCGGTTGGGCCGCACGATCATGCCGCGCTTCCATGCCGGCTTCAGTCTCGGCACCGTGGTCGGTGCTCTGGTCGGGGCCGGCCTGGTGGCGCTGCACGCACCGGCCCTGCCGCACCTGGGCGTGGTCGTAGTGTTCTCATCGGTGACGGTGTGGCTCGTCGCTACCCGGTTCCTGCCGATCGTCGAGCAACGCGACCACGATTCGCGATCGGTACGTCGAGCATGGCTCGAACCCCGCACGCTCGCCATCGGAGTGATGGTGCTGGCGCTGGCGATGACCGAGGGCACCGCCAACGACTGGCTGGCGGTGGCGCTGGTGGACGGCCATGGCGTCTCGCACTCGAGCGGTGTCGCCGGCTTCGCCCTGTTCGTGGCGGCGATGACGGTGGGCCGTTACCTGGGTTCGGGCCTGATCGACCGGTTCGGGCGGGTGGCGATGCTGTGGGGGACGATGGGCACCGCATTCTGCGGCGTGCTGTTGATCGTCTTCGGGCACTCACTGCCGGTGGTTGCGATCGGCATCGTGCTGTGGGGTGCCGGTGCCTCGCTCGGCTTCCCGGTCGGGATGAGCGCGGCGGCCGACGATCCGGTGCGGGCTGCGGCCCGGGTCAGTGTCGTGTCGACGATCGGCTATGCCGCGTTTCTGGCCGGTCCGCCGCTGCTCGCACTCGTCGGGGACCAGGTCGGCACTCTCAAGGCGCTGCTGGTCGTTGCGGTGCTGCTGATGCCCGCCGCCCTAGCGGTGCCCGCTGCACGCACGCACTGATCGATCCGATCAGTCGCTCGCGCGCTCTCCACCGGGAACCCAGAGCACGTCGCCCTGTTCGCGATTGGCGTGCCGAGCCAGGATGAAGACCAGGTCGGAAAGCCGGTTGAGGTAGGTAATCGAGAGTTTGTTCATGACCTCGCCGTGCTCTTCGTAGGCCGCCCAGGCCGAACGCTCGGCCCGCCGGATGACGGTGCGCGCGACGTGAAGCAGGGCCGAGCCCTGGGTGCCACCGTTGAGGATGAAGGAACGCAGGTTGGCCAGGTCCTCGTTGTAGTGGTCGCACCACCCCTCGAGTCGGTCGATGTAGTCCTGCTCGATCCGCAGTTGCGGGTATTCCGGGTTCTCCACGACCGGCGTACAGAGATCGGCACCGACATCGAAGAGTTCGTTCTGGATTCGGGTCAGGACGGTGACCACGTCCTCGTCGAGATCGCCCTGGGCCAGCGCCACGCCGAGTTGGGCATTGGCCTCGTCGACGTCGGCGTAGGCGTGCAGTCGTAGGTCGTTCTTCGTGGTCTCGCTCATGTCGCCGAGACGGGTCGAGCCGGCGTCGCCGGTGCGGGTGTAGATGCGGGTGAGGTTGACCATGCTGCGAGGGTAGCGACACCGGGTGAGGCTGCCCATGCTCGACGTCACATGATCCCGTTCTGCCCCCTACCGGCCTCCAGGCATCCCACCTGTCGCACATCCGAACGCAGTGGCGAGCGGTGTCCTGATTCCGGAAAGGCAGGTAGCCCTCCAAAAAGGTGAGGCGTAGATGCAACGCAACAGGGTATGAATGAGTCATAGTCGGTGACAGCGCTCACATGTGTCGCCACTCGGGGGAGGAAAACGTTATGGACATCGTCACTGACGGGCCGGTGCTGGTGCTGCAGGGTGACTTCGACGTGCGCAGCACGTGGGAGGTGCGCACTGCCATCTACGAGCGCTTGGACTGTGGTCAGCACGTGGTCGTCGACATGAGCGACGTGGACGCCATCGACGTGACGGCGCTGCGGGTCCTGGCCGTCGCCACGAGGCAGGCGTCGTTGAGCGGCAACCACCTGACCTTGCGCAACTGCGGGCCCGCCGTACGCCGGATGATGCACCTGAGCCGACTGGCCCACTCGTTCGAGGTGGAGCGAGCTGCCGCCATCGCCTGACCGGGTGGGGTTCTTCACACATCCAGTCGGTGACTAGCGGGTAACTTCGGCTCTACCCTCATCACATGAGTGAGACCAAGTTCGACGCGGCAGCTTCCGACCCGGCTCGGCCCGCGAAGGACCGCCCCTGGGTAATGCGCACCTATGCCGGGCACTCGACCGCGGCGGCCTCCAATGCGCTGTACCGCAACAACCTGGCCAAGGGTCAGACCGGCCTCAGCGTTGCCTTCGACCTGCCGACCCAGACCGGCTATGACCCCGACTCCAAGCTGAGCCGTGGCGAGGTGGGCAAGGTCGGGGTGCCGATCCCGCACCTGGGCGAGATGCGCCGGCTCTTCGACGACATTCCGTTGACCGAGATGAACACCTCGATGACCATCAACGCCACGGCCATGTGGCTGCTGGCGATGTATCAGGTGGCCGCCGAGGAGCAGAACCCCGGCGTCGACCCGAGCATGGTGGCCAAGCAGCTCGCGGGCACTACGCAGAACGACATCATCAAGGAATACCTCTCGCGCGGGACCTACGTCTTTCCCCCCGAGCACTCGCTGCGTCTGATCAGCGACATGATCGCCTACACGGTGCACGAGATCCCGAAGTGGAACCCGATCAACATCTGCAGCTACCACCTCCAGGAGGCCGGCGCGACGCCGACCCAGGAGATGGCCTACGCCTTGTGTACGGCGATCGCGGTGCTCGATGCGGTGAAGAACTCCGGCCAGGTCTCCGACGATGACTTCGAGACGGTCGTTGGTCGGATCTCGTTCTTCGTCAACGCCGGCGTCCGGTTCATCGAGGAGACCTGCAAGATGCGGGCCTTCGTGCAACTCTGGGACGAGATCACTCGCGAGCGCTACGGCGTGCAGAACGAGAAGATGCGCCGTTTCCGTTACGGCGTGCAGGTCAACTCCCTCGGCCTGACGGAGGCACAGCCGGAGAACAACGTGCAGCGGATCGTGCTGGAGATGCTGGGCGTCACGCTCTCCAAGAACGCGCGCGCCCGCGCCGTACAGCTTCCGGCCTGGAACGAGGCCCTCGGCCTGCCGCGTCCGTGGG
>JARICB010000193.1 GCA_029264225.1 Nocardioides sp.
GAAGAACGACTGCTGCGTGCGCCACTCCCCCTGCACCCGTGCGTGCCGGATGAAGGGCTCGCGCGAGAGCTCCGGGTCGACCTTGCCGAACCTGATCGCTCGGTCGGTGACCAGGGGCACGCCGTAGAGCGTGACCTTTTCGTAGGCCATCACTGCGGCCCTCTTGGTCGACCAGTGCGGCTCGGAGTAGCTGCGTTTGACGATGTGTGCGCCCAATCGTTCGGCCCACTCGGGTTTGATCGCGGCGTTCTGCCGACCCCAGAGTCGACTCGTCTCGACGAGCTCACCAGCCATCACGAACGCCGGGGTGCTGCCCTTGAGCACGCTGCCCGGGAAGATCGCGAAGCGGGCGCCACGCGCACCGAGGTATTCACGCATCGGCTTGCGCTCACCGGGGCGCGCGCGCTCTCGCTCCTCGAAGGCCCCGATATGGCTGAGCAGTCCGGCGAGCAACGCCTGGTGGATGCCGTCGGCATCGGGGAGGTCGGCCGGCTGTCCCAGCTCGATCTTCATCTCCTTGCAGACCTGGCGCAGCTGGGACTCGAAGTCCTGCCACTCGCGCACCCGCAGGTAGTTGAGGTATTCCCGCTTGCACATGCGCCGGAACGCGCTCGAGGAGAGTTCGTGCTGTTGTTCCTTGAGATAGCGCCACAGGTTCAGCCAGGTCAGGAAGTCGGAGTTCGGGTTCTTGAACCGGGCATGCTGCTGGTCGGCCTGCGCCTGCTTCTCGGCCGGACGCTCGCGTGGGTCCTGGAGGCTGAGCGCCGCGGCGATGACGACGACCTCCCGCAGACAGCCGAGCCGTTCGGCCTCCAGGATCATCCGGCCGAGCCGAGGGTCGATCGGAAGCCGTGCCAGGCGTCGGCCCAGCTTGGTCAACGCCGGGCCGTCGCTCGAGAGCGCGCCCAGTTCCTCCAGCAGTTCCACGCCGGCACGCACGTTGCGCTTGTCGGGCGGCTCCACGAACGGGAAGCGAGCGACGTCGCCCAGACCCAGTGAGGTCATCTGCAGGATGACGATGGCCAGGTTGGTGCGCAGGATCTCCGGGTCGGTGAACTCCGGGCGGCCCTCGAAGTCCTCCTGCGCGTAGAGCCGGATCGCGATGCCGGCCTCGACCCGGCCACAGCGTCCGGAGCGCTGGTTGGCGCTGGCCTGGCTGATCGGCTCGATCGGAAGCCGTTGCACCTTGGTGCGCAGTGAGTAGCGCGAGATCCGGGCCACGCCGGTGTCGATGACGTAGCGGATGCCCGGGACGGTCAGGGAGGTCTCGGCCACGTTGGTCGAGAGCACCACGCGGCGTACGGACTGGGGGTGGCTGGAGAAGACCCGGTGCTGCTCACTGGCCGAGAGCCGCGAATAGAGCGGCACGACCTCGAGCCGGTCACTCTTGAGTGCGTCGAGCGCGTCGGCGGTGTCGCGGATCTCACGCTCGCCGGGCAGGAAGACCAAGATGTCGCCCGGGCCTTCGGCGGAAAGCTCACGCACCGCCTCGAGGATCGCGTCGGTCTGGTCGCGAACGACCGCCTCCCCCTCGTCGTCGTCCTCCGGCAGCTCCATCAGCGGGCGGTAACGCACCTCCACCGGGAACGTCCGTCCGGAGACCTCGATGACCGGGGCCGCGAAGTGCGCGGCGAACCGCTCAACGTCGATGGTCGCGCTGGTGATGATGAGCTTGAGGTCGGGCCGTTTCGGCAGCAGCCGTTTGAGGTAGCCGAGCAAAAAGTCGATGTTGAGCGAGCGTTCGTGGGCCTCGTCGATGATGATCGTGTCGTACTTGCGGAGCTGCCGGTCCCGCTGCAGTTCGGCGAGCAGGATGCCGTCGGTCATCACCTTGACCCGGCTGTTGCGCGAGGTCCGGTCGGTGAACCGCACCTGGTAGCCGACCACGTCGCCCAGCTCGGTGCCGAGTTCCTCGGCGATCCGCTCGGCAACGGAGCGGGCGGCGATCCGACGCGGCTGGGTGTGACCGATCAGTTTGCCTTCGCCGCGCCCCAGTTCGAGACAGATCTTGGGCAACTGGGTGGTCTTGCCCGAGCCTGTCTCGCCGGCCAGGATGACGACCTGGTGGTCGCGAATGGCCGCCGCGATGTCGTCACGGCGTGCAGAGACCGGCAGCGCGGGCGGGTAGGTGATGTGCACAACGCCCCCCATCCTCCCGTACGCCTGACTGCCCGGCGAATAGGCTCGCGCCATGAGCCTGTCGACGCTTCGCAACCAGGTCGTCGTGATCACCGGCGCCGGTTCGGGCATCGGCCGTGAACTCGCCGTCCAGGCTGCGCGGCAGGGTGCGCTGTTGGCCGTCTCCGACTGGAACGCGGTCGGCCTCGCCGAGACCGTCGAACAGCTCAAGGCGATCGGCGTAGCGGTGCGCGGCGACGTCGTCGATGTCTCGGACCGGACCGCCATGGGTGAGTGGGCGAGTGCCGTCGTCGAACAGTTCGGGCGGGTCAACGTGCTGGTCAACAACGCCGGCGTCACAGCGACCGGCGACTTCGAGCAGCTGTCCTACGACGACTTCGACTGGATCGTCGGGGTCAACTTCATGGGTGTCGTGCACGGCACGAAGGAGTTCCTGCCGCACCTGATCGCCTCGGGCAACGGCGCGCTGGTCAACATCTCTTCGCTGTTCGGTCTGATCTCGATGCCCGGCCAGTCGGCGTACAACGCGACGAAATATGCCGTCCGCGGCTTTACCGAGGCGCTGCGCGAGGAGATGCTCATCAACCGGCACCCGGTCACGGTGACCTGCGTTCATCCCGGCGGCATCCGGACCGGCATCTCCCGCAACGGTCGCAAGAGCGCCGGCCAGGATGCCGAGGCGCTGGACGCCCTCTTCGAGCAAAAACTGGCTCGCACGGAGCCCGCCAAGGCGGCCTCGATCATTCTCAAGGGCACGGTGGCGGGGAAGGCGCGGGTGCTGGTCGGCATCGACGCGCACGTGCTGCACCACTTCGCCAAGCTCAGCGGCTCGCACTACCAGGACGTCGTGGCCCGGCTGTCGTCGCGCGCTCCGGTAGTCGGCCGTGCAGGCAGGGAGTAGTCAGGACGACGAGGTCTCCGTGAGCCGGTCGGCCCGGGTCCCGCCCCGCCGCGACGCACGGAACGGCCCCACGAGCCGGGGTCCGGACAGTCGAGACTCGAGTCGGCGGGTCTCGCGCTTCAGCGGCTGGGCGAGATACTCCCCCAGGATCACCCCGGAGGCCAGCGCCACCGCCACCGAGGCTGCGGTCATCATCGCGACGATGCCGTACGACGTGCCCGAACCCCCGGCCGCGAGCAGCGAGAGTCCCCGGTAGATCGAGAGACCCGGTAGCAGCGGAACGATCGCCGACACCGCAACCACCAGCGGCGGCACCCGGAACCGGCCGGCGACACCGTAGGCCACCAGACCGATCGTGAAGGCACCGGCGGCCGCAGCCCACGTGCGGCCCAACCCGGTGTCAGCGACCACCGTGTGCAGCAGCGTCGCCACGCCCGACGTCGCAGCGATCGGCAGCAGGGCGCGTCGCGGCGCGTAGCAAGCGAACGCGAAAGCGGCGGCACTGATGGCGGCGCCGACGACCCCGATCAACACGTGGTTGCCCAGTGCGCGGCCGGGCACCAACTGTCCGACATTGATGTCCATCACCGCAGCGAACGACAACCCTCCACTGACGCCCGCAATGATCCCGGCGGTCGCCAGCAGCGCCTCGATGATGCGGGCACCACTGGTGACGTAGAACCCGGTCAGGGCGTCCTGGATCGCACCCATGAAACCGATACCGGCCAACAACATCACGATGTTGGCCGTGACGACGAGCGACAGATCGGCGCTGATCGGCGTGGCAGAAAGGCCCACCGCGAACAACGTCGCCACCGCCCCGCCAGCAACCTGGAGGTAGAAGGTCGGCAGCCGACGCCGCGCGAGCACGATCTGGAGCCGGTCGATGGTCATCGCCGAGCAGGAGGCGATCAGCGCGACCAGCCAGTCGGCACCGAGGAAGACCGCGACGCTGGCGCACATGACGCCCCAGGCAAGCGTGACCGACCAACGCGGCCACGGGTGCCCGCTCGACACGATGGTCGCCATCCGGGTCCGGGCGAGGTAGATGTCGAGCTGTCCTGCAAGCACCTCGTGCACGAGGTGGTCCACCTGCGTAAGGTCGGCGTAGTCGATGTCGCGGT
>JARICB010000223.1 GCA_029264225.1 Nocardioides sp.
GCGAGATCGCCCGGCTGGCGCAGCGGGACCTGGTCGTGGCCAGCGGCGCCGGACGAGGGACGACGTACCGCATCACCGAGCAGGGCCGCGACGCCCTGACGACCTGGATGCACGCAAGCGACCCAGGGTTTCCGGTGCTGAAACATCCCGTCGCCCTGAGACTCCTGATGGGCCACCTGGTCGACGACGAAACGACGTTGACCATGCTGCGTCAGCACCTGGATGCGCTGGACGCAGAACGTGCAGCACTGGTCGAGGTCCGCGAAAGTCTGCGGGGCGCCGATTCGCCCGGCCAGGCCTTCCGGCACCCGAGCCTGGTCGCCGACTGGGGCCTCGACTATTTCGCCCACGAACGCCGGATGGTCGAAGATCTGATCGACCGCATCAGCAACGACACGTAGACGGAGGCGCCCGGTGTCCCGAGCCAGCGGCGTCACCCGTGCCATCTGGTTGGTGCTGGTCGGCATCGTCTCCGTGCAGGCCGGCGCGGCCATCGCCAAGGACCTCTTCGCCACCATCTCCCCTACGTCGATGGTGTTCCTGCGTCTGGTCACCAGCACGTTGGTGCTGCTCGCGATCGCCCGACCCCAGTGGCGTGGCCGCACCCGGACCGACTGGTTGACCGTGGCAGGCTTCGGCCTCAGCCTCGGGCTGATGAACTGGGCCATCTACCAGTCCTTCGCCCGCATCCCACTCGGCATCGCAGTCACCATCGAGTTCATCGGCCCACTGAGCCTGGCGGTGTTCGGCTCCCGGCGCCTGCGCGACCTCATCTGGGTGGTCCTGGCCGGGATCGGGGTCCTGATGCTCGGGCTCGAGCCCGCCGACCTCGACGTCGCCGGCGTCGCCTTCGCGTTGCTCGCCGGCGCCGCCTGGGCCTCCTACATCCTGTTCAGCGCCCGCACCGGACAACGGTGGCCCGGGCTGGACGGTCTGGCCATCGCCAGCGCCTTCGCCACGCTCCTGCTCACCGGGCCGGCGATCCTCTCGGGCGGTACGACGCTGCTTTCGCCGCGGGTCCTCGTGATCGGCGCCCTGGTCGGTCTGCTCAGCTCGGTCATCCCCTACAGCTGCGAACTGGTCGCGTTGCGGACCCTGGCCCCCAGCACCTTCGGCATCTTGATGAGCCTCGAACCTGCGGCGGCGGCGTTGGCTGCGATCGTCGTGCTCCACGAACTGCTCAGCCCGCTGCAGTGGGTCGCGGTCGCCTGTGTGGTCGTGGCCAGCGTCGGCGCCACCCGTAGCCATCCGGTGCTCACAGAACCGGCACCCGACTAACTACGGGCACAATCTCGTCATGGTGCAGCTCCGCATGATCTTGGCCCTTACCCTCCTGAGCAGCGTGGCCGGGCTTGCCGGATGCGGCTCCTCGAGCGAGGATCCGGCACCCACGGCACCCACGGCACCGACCTCGACCTCGTCCTCCCCGGCAGCGTCCCCGGCCGCCGGTGGACCCCGCGTCAGTGCCACCGTGGCCTCCGGGCTCGCCGTGCCCTGGGGCATCGCCTTTCTGCCGGACGGTTCAGCGATCGTGACCGAGCGCGACTCCCGGCGCGTATTGCGCCTGACCCCACAGTCCGGCGGCGAGGCCGAGGTGACCGAGGTCGGCGAGATCGACCAGGCGGCCCCCGAGGTGGAGGCGGGGCTGCTGGGGGTGGCGGTCTCCCCCGACTTCGAAGTCGACCGCACGCTCTTCTTCTACGCCACCACGGCCGAGGACAACCGAGTCCTGCAAGCCGAACTGGACGGCGACCGGCTCGGCGAGCCAACCGCCGTCCTGACCGGAATCCCGAAGGGCGTCATCCACGACGGCGGCCGGCTCTTGTTCGGACCCGACGGTTTCCTCTACGTCTCCACCGGAGAGACCGGCAATCCTGATCTGGCCCAGGACCCCGGCTCCCTGGCTGGCAAGATCCTGCGGATCACCACCGAGGGCGTCCCTGCTCCCGGTAACCCGAGAAGCGATTCGCCCGTCTGGTCGCTGGGACATCGCAACGTGCAGGGCCTGGCCTTCGACGACAACGGCCAACTGTGGGCCAGCGAGTTCGGGGACCAGACCTACGACGAGCTCAACCGGGTGAGGAAGGGTGCCAACTACGGCTGGCCCGAGGTGGAAGGCACCGGGGGCCCACCCGAGTATGTAGATCCATTGCTGACCTGGGCCCCCGAGGACGCGTCGCCCTCCGGGCTGGCCTTCGCCGACGGCACCCTGTGGATGGCCGGCCTGCGCGGCGAGCGGCTGTGGCAGATCCCGTTGGACGGCGGCCGCCCCGGGCAGCCGACAGGTGAGTTTGAGGGTGAGTACGGCCGGATCCGAACCGTCGTCACCACCCCCGACGGCGACCTGTGGGTGGCGACCTCCAACCACGATGGCCGGGGTACCCCTGCCGAGCAGGACGACCGGATCCTGCTGGTCTCCCTCAGGAGCCGTTGATCACCGAGCGCCGCGCGGCCCGCCGCAGGGTGGTCAGGATCGCCGGACCGAGCACGATCAGGGCAACCGACGTGGTGATCGCCCGACCCGTGTCCCAGCTGCCCGTCGACGTCAGCAGCGTGTAGATCCCGAACCGGTGCAGGTTCTCCAGCAACGGTGCGCCGGCCACGTAGGACAGCGCACCCTCGTGCCCGGGGACCGCGATGCCGAGGGTGAAGGGCCAGTTCGACAGGTTCATCAAGATGCCGAAGCCGTACGCCGCAAAGATCCCGTAGACGACCAGGACTGCGATCTCGGCCCGGCCGGTGAATCGGCGCGGCAGCAATCCGGCACCCATCCCGATCCAGGCGGAGACGAGCATCTGGAACGGCAGCCACGGGCCGACGCCGCCGGTCATCAACGCGGAGGCGAACAGTGACGTGCAGCCCAGGACGAAGCCGAAGCCCGGCCCGAACACCCGCCCGGCCAGGATCAGCAGGAAGAAGACCAACTCGATCCCGGCGGTCCCGGCGCCCAGCCCTCGCAGGATGGCATTCACCGCCGACAGCACGCCGAGAACGGCCAACACCCGCGCGTCCATCCCGCCCTCGCTGAACTCGGCGAGCACGACCACGATCACCAGTGGCAGCAGCACCAGAAAGATGAACGGGGGGTCGATGCGGGCCGATTCGGGCACATCGAGCAGCAACGGCCAGCCGAGCATCATGAGCCCGGCCACCGACGCGACAACGAGCACCGCGCTGGACCGCAACCCGATAGGGACAGCAGGCGGACCGACCGCCGGCGTGGTCACTGCTCCCCCGCTGCCAGCGCCGCTACCACTTCGTCGACGCGCAGCCACGGCGTACCCAGGATCTTGGTGACCTGCGGGGCATAGGACGGCGAGGCGGCGACGACCTGACGGGCTGGCCCGGCCGAGACCACGTCGCCGTCGGCGATCACGACCACGTCGTCGGCGACCCGGGCAACGAACTCGACGTCGTGGGTCGCGATCAGCACCGCGTGACCGTCGGCGACCAGGTCGGCCACGATCGCGGCCAAGGCGCTCTTGGCGACGTAGTCCAGGCCCCGGGTCGGCTCGTCGAGGAGCACGACGCGGGGTCGAGCAGTGAGCACGATCGCCAGGGCGAGCGCCAGGCGCTGTCCTTCGGAGAGGTCGCGAGGATGAGCGCCGACGTCGATGCCCGGCACCATGCGCTCAAGCAGGAGATGAGCCCCACCAGGTGGAGCCGTGCCAGTGGCGTCGGCGGCCGCGCACTCGTCGGCCACCGTCTCGAGGTAGAGCAGGTCGGCGGCCGTCTGCGGCACCAGTCCTACCAGGGCCCGTCGCCCTGCTGCATCGAGCTGCGCGGGATCCTTTCCGGCGACGCGGATCTTTCCGCCACGCCGTTCTCGTGAGCCCTGGAGGGCCCAGATTAGGGTGGACTTGCCGGCCCCGTTGCGGCCCATGAGGGCAGTGACTCGTCCGGCTCGCAACTCCAGGTCGACGCCGTCGAGCACCGCGATGCGGCCGTGGGCGACGCTCACCCCGCGGGCGCTGAGCAGCACCTCCCCGGCGCTGGGCGTCGGGGCAACCGGTGTGGGCAGCTCCAGGGTGCGGGCCTCGCGGCGAGCGTCCCGCACGCTCAATGGCAGCGGTGACCAGCCCAGTGCGCGGCCGAGCTCGATGATCGGTGGCACCACCGGCGAGACGGCCAGCACTACCGCGGGGGTGTCGACCAGGACTCCACCGTCGCCGGTGAGCAGACAGATCCGGTCGGCGAACGGCACCACCCGCTCCAGTCGGTGCTCGGCGAGCAGCACCGTCAGCCCGAGGTCGTGCACGAGCCGGGTCAGCGTGGCCAACACGTCCTCGGCCGCGGTTGGGTCGAGTGCTGAGGTGGGCTCGTCCAGGACCAGCAGCCGCGGGTGCGTGGTGAGCACGGAGCCGATCGCGACGCGCTGCTGCTGGCCACCCGAGAGGGTGCGCAGGTCGCGGTGTCGCAACTCGGCGATGCCGAGCAGGTCGAGGGTCTCCTCGACCCGACGGCGCATGGTGTCGCCCGGCAGGCCGAGCTGCTCCATGCCGTAGGCAAGCTCCTCCTCGACCGTGTCGGTAACAAAACCGGCGACCGGATCCTGCCCGACGTAGCCGACGACGTGGGCGCGCTCACGCGGCGGCTGGTCGATGACGCTCTGGCCGTCGATGACGACGTCGCCTCGCAGGGTGCCGCCACTGAAGCGCGGCACAAGTCCGGTGAGCACCCCCAGCAGCGTCGACTTGCCGATGCCGGTGCGACCCGAGACCAGCACCAGCTCGCCCTCGTCCAGGCTCAGGTTGACGCCGTCGAGGATCACCTTGTCGTCGTAGGCGAAGTGGATGTCACGCAACTCGATCATGCGCCCACCTCCAACGGGGTCGCGATCGGTTGCCGCGGCGGGGGTGCCGCCAGGGCAGGCACCAGCGCGAGGAGAACTCCGCCGAGCGCCAGGGTGCTGACGTAGGGCATCGTCTCCAGCGAGGGGTAGACCATCAGCGGCTCGACCTGGCCAAGCCACCAGATGCTGGCCCCGACCGCCACCCCCGAGGCGGCCACCGCTGCCTCGGCAGCACGCCAGCGGTCGGGTCGGTAGCGGGTTCGTTCGACCCGGCGTCCGGCGCTGAGGAGCCCGGCGCCGGCGACTACCGAGCCCGCGACGAGCATCGGGACGGCCAGCCACCGCGGTGTCGTGTGATCGAGCAACGCATAGATACCGACACACAACCCGCTCAGTGCCGAGAGCAGCAGCACTCCGCTGAGCCAGCGTTCGCGGCGCGACGCCCTACCGGCCCGGCCGTAGCCACGGACATCCATCCCTGCGGCCAGCGCCAGCGAGCGCTCGAGGGCGTCCTCGAGGACCGGGACCAGGAAGCGTCGCAGGCGACCGACCCGCCCGCTGGAGTCGCCGCGGAGCGCCTGGGCGGCCCGCACCCTGCGTGCGCTGTCGGCGAGTTGAGGGAAGACCGTCACGGCCACGACCAAGGCGGTGCCGATCTCGTAGAGCGCCGGTGGCACCGACTTGAGCAGCCGTTTCGGGTTGGCCAACGAGTTGGCGGCGCCGATACAGATCACGATCGCGGCGAGCCGCAGCCCGTCGTAGAGCCCGGCCAGCAGCGACTCCCGCGTGATCGGCCCGAACAGGCTCACGCCGGCGACCCAGGCGGGCAGCGGCACCGTCGGCAGGTCGAGCAGCACGTGACCGGTCGAGACGCCCCCGAAGACGATCCGGAAGACCACCCGAATGATCACGATCGCGAGGCCGAGAAGCAGATAGAGCCGGAACGAGTTGGCCCAGGGATGGTCCGAACGCCGCGCCATGACCACCATCGAGCAGCAGGCGACGAGCAGCACCAGCAACAACGGGTTGGTCGTCAGGGTCGCGGCCGTCGCCAGCCCCACGGCCCAGACCCACCAGGCGACCGGGTGCAGGTCTCGGGCCAGCCGCGGCGTCATCGCCGACGGGCTCGACGCGCGGCGAAGGCCGAGACACCGATCGCGACGAGCAGCATGAGGAGAATGCCCAACGTCAGCCAGGTCGGTACCCGACCAGATTCCTCCGGCGTCCGGGCAGCCGGATCCACCGTCCCCGGAGCTGTCTCGCTCGCCTGACTCGGTTCGGTCGGGGTCTCGGATTCCGTGGAACGCGGCTCCGGGGAGGTCGAGGGCTCCGGGCTCATGCTGGGGGTCACGTTCGCGCTCTCACTGAGGCTCTCAGTGGGCGTCTGCGTGGGATCGGTGGCCGACGGCGCTGGGCTGCTGGCCTCGGTCGACGCGGACTCGGATGGCTCGGATGGCTCGGGGGTTGCCGGCTTCGGCGGCCTAGGTGTCTTCGGGGTGGGCCGGGTGGTGCTACCGGGGGCGCCTTGACCGGTGGGCCCGGGTCCCCGGGTCGGCTTCGGCTTGCTGGTTTTCGTGGGAGTCTTCGTCGAGCTGGGCGCCGAGCTGGGCGCCGAGCTGGGCGCCGGGGCAGCCGGAGCGACGCTCGGATGGGCAGTGGCTGCCTGCGTCGGCACCTGACGGGTCCCGGTCTGCCAGGCCAACCCGAGGTAGCCACCATCGGGAACCTGGAGGCCGTCGATGCCGAAGTCGCTGTAGTGCCAGACGCCGTCCTTGCCGTCGGACCAGAACACGCCCCAGTAGGCGTTGGCTGGCGGGGTGGTGGCGCAGTCGCCGGCTGGCACCCCGTCAACCTGACACAGGAAGCCCGGCTGCGAGTTCACCCGTCTCAGGATGAAACCAGCAACCTCAAGAAGCTGAGCACCAGACCGACCACCCGCCTCAGCGACGCAGGCCGAGCGGATGCCCGCGGTGATGTTGGTGAAGTCGGTAATGACCGACACCCCCGCCGAGGACGAGCACGTCGCCGCGCTGGCCGGAGCCGAGACTCCGACGAGGGCGGCCGTGGTGGCCGTCATCGCGATGATGACGGCCACCAGGCGGCGTACCCACCCTGCGGGGGTGTCGATCAACTTCACTTGGCGCGCAACCGGAACTTCGTGACGGCCTTGTCGGCGCGCGGGGCCGACTGCACTGCCTTGACCTTCACACTGCGCTTCGCCAGTACCTTGCGACCCTGCTTGGTGAGCTTGAGCTTGACCGTCGTGGTCTTGCCCGGCGCCACCGAGTAGGCCTTCTTCTTCGCCATCAGGGGCTTGCGCGCGCGCTTGTCGTTGCCGACCCGCACCTTGTGGGTCGTGCGCACCACGATCTTGCCCGCGCAGGCCTCGGTGTCGTTGCAGGTCACCTTCAGCTTGAACTTGTTCTTCTTGGCCGTGACGACCTTGCGTGCCTTGAGCTTGCCGACCTCGGGGGTGACGTTCGCCGTCGCCGTGGTGGTCGTCGTCGTCGAGCCGACCAACGTAGTCAGCTTGAAGGTGTGTGCCATCACGCCGACCGGCAGGGTGAACGCCACCGTGACGTCTCCGCCAGTGCCGGTGACCGACTTGGCGACGGTGCCGAACGTGACACAACCCGCCTCGCCAGCGCCGAGGCCAGCCACGGTGACCGTGACGGCTCTTCCTTCCACCGCGGTGGCCGGGGCGGAGATGGCCAGGGGGGCGCTGCTCGCAGGCAGGCTGGCCAGAGCCGGCAGCGCCTGAGCAGTGGCCCGGCGGAACTGGTCGCGCTGCGCCGGGGTGATCTTGCCAGCGGTGCGGGCCGCGGCCAGGGTGCTCGGCTTGTAGGCCAGCCCACCATTGTCGGCAGCCAGCGTGGTGGTGCACGGTGCGAGGTCTGCGATCTGTACGCCGCGGAGCCAGCCAGCAGCCTTCGTGGCGGCCGCTGTCTCACCAGCCTTGGTCAGCGCCCAGCCGGCCAGACCGGTGCTGTTGGCGTTGACGCCCTCGGTAGCACCGGCGCTGAACGAGCCGTCAGCCGCCTGCTGGCTCTTGAGCCAGGCGGCGCCCTTCGCGGCCGCAGCCTTGGCTTCGACCGAGACCCCCGGGGTGTCGAGGAGGTTGATCACGGTCAGCGCGGTCGTGTCCACGCTCGGCGCGCTGTCGGCCGCACCGGTGCTGCAGCCTTGCGCGGCGCTGGTCTTGTCCACGGTCAACGTGGCGCGGAAGAAGCCTTCCGTGCACTGCTGCGTGAGCAGGAATCCGGTGACGTCGCTGGCCTTGGCCGAGCCAGCAGTCGTCAGCGCTCGCGAGGCCCACGATTGGCTGATCACGTTGAGCGAGTCGGTCGGCAGGCTGGTCTGCCAGTCGGACTCACCGGTGTTCTGCACTCGTCCGACGATCGGCGCGGAGGTGGCGACCCGATCCTCGACAACCGCCTGCAGGTTCTTGCCGCCGAAGTTGGTCGCGTCCCGCCCAGCCACCTGGACGAGGGCCATCGCCTTGGCGGCCGACCCGGTGTAGATGGTGCCGAAGGAGTCATACCACTTGGCAACGTCGGTGGCGACGGCGTCGGCGATACGGGTCACGGTGGCGTCCCGGCCGCCTACCGCCTTCAGCGCGAACGCGAAGTCTGCGGAGAGCCCCTGATCGTCAAACTTGACCGTCTTGCCCTTGTCCTCGTACTGACCGACGACGATCCCATTGGTGAGCTGACCGGTGAGCCAATCGGCGCCGGCCGTGACTGCGCGGTCACCGGTGGGGTGTGCGTTGGCGGGAGTGGCGGTGAAACCGAGGCCGGCAACGACCAGCGACGCGGTCGCCAGCACGGCGGCGCTCCGGCGACCCCATCCGGAACTCGAAGAGATGAACTGTGACATGTGCGTATGTGTCCTTCCCGCTGGAACGGGAGGACGCCTCGGGGCGCCGACCCGCCGTTTCCTCGCAGCGTGGT
>JARICB010000266.1 GCA_029264225.1 Nocardioides sp.
CCACGGACGGTGAACTCGCCCTGGCGGGTGTCGACGTTGAGGGATTCGGCGCCACAGACGCAGGTGCGCCCCATGCCGCGGGCCACGACAGCCGCGTGCGAGGTCTTGCCGCCGCGACTGGTCAGCACGCCCTTGGCGACCATCATCCCGTGCAGGTCGTCAGGGGTGGTCTCCTTGCGCACCAGGATCACGTCCTCACCCTTGTCGGTCCACTCGACAGCGGTGGCCCAGTCGAAGACTGCCCGGCCGACCGCGGCACCGGGGGAGGCGTTCATCCCGACGGCGAGCAGATCCTTGGTGGCGTGATCGTCGAAGCGCGGGAACATGACGTTGGCCAGTTGGGCGCCGTTGACTCGTCGCAGCGCCTCGTCCATGTCGATCAGGCCCTCATCGGCCATATGTACCGCGATCCGGAAGGCGGCTTCAGGGGTGCGCTTGCCGACCCGGGTCTGGAGCATCCACAACTTGCCCTGCTCGACGGTGAACTCGATGTCGCACATGTCGCGGTAATGGTTCTCCAGCGTGGCCATGATGGTGAGCAACTCGTCGTGGGAGGACTTGTCGATGGCCTCCATGTCGGCCAGCGACATGGTGTTGCGGATGCCGGCCACGACGTCCTCGCCCTGCGCGTTCTGCAAGTAGTCGCCGTACTCACCCTGGTCGCCGGAGGCGGGATCGCGGGTGAAGCAGACGCCGGACCCGCTGTTCATTCCCCGGTTACCGAAGACCATCGCCTGGATGTTCACGGCGGTGCCGAGGTTCTCGGGGATGCGCTCCTGACGACGGTAGAGCACCGCTCGGTCGGTGTTCCACGAGTCGAAGACGGCGCGGACCGCGCGGTCCATCTGCTCGCGTGGATCCTGGGGGAACTCGATGCCGGCGTGCTCGCGGATCAGCGCCTTGAAGGTCGCGACCAGGGCGCGCAGGTCCTCCACGTCGAGGTCCAGGTCGTCGGTGACGTCCTTGGCGTCCTTGGCGGCGTCAAGCGCCTCGGAGAAGTGCTCGCCGCCGATGCCGAGCACGGTGGCGCCGAACATCTGGAGCAGGCGGCGGTAGGAGTCCATCGCGAACCGTTCGTCCTCGCTCTGGCGCGCGAGTCCGGCGACCGACTCGTCGTTGAGACCGATGTTGAGCACCGTCTCCATCATCCCCGGCATCGAGAAGGCCGCACCCGAGCGGACGCTGACCAGGAGCGGGTCGTCGGCGTCGCCGAGTCTGCGCCCGATGGCCTGCTCGAGTTTGGCGAGGTGCTTACCGACCTGGTCACCCAGCCCGTCGGGCTCGGTGCCGTGCTCGAGGTAGGCGCGGCAAGCCTCCGTGGTGATGGTGAACCCGGGCGGCACCGGCAAGCCGAGATTGGTCATCTCGGCGAGATTGGCCCCCTTGCCGCCAAGCAGGTCCTTCTTGCTCTTGTCACCATCTGCGAAGTCGTACACCCAGGCGTTCACCCGGATCATCTTGCTCCAACAGGTGCGGTTTCGGCAGAGGGGGGTCAGCGACCCGATTCGCTGTACCCCGATCTACCCGCCAGTGCCGCTTCGATCCGGCGGCTGGTGAAGTCGGCGGCCCGGTCGCGAATCTGCTCGATGGTGCAGAACTGGGCGTCGCGGATCTCGCGTTCCTGCCTGACGATCGTGGCCACGATGGCCTCGTCGTGCACGCCGCCGTCGAAGACCAGGCAGATCGCGTCGTCCCAACCGCCCCAGGGCGGCATCCAGTCCGTCAGCAGCAGGTCACCCGCCTCGATCGTAAGACCGAGTTCCTCCTCGACCTCGCGGCTGACTGCGAGTTGCGGAGACTCGCCGACCTCGACGACTCCGCCCGGAAGGTCCCAGTCCTGCTTGTAGGTAAGGCGGCACATCAGTACTCGGCCGGCCCGGTCGCGGATCAGCATCTGGCCGATCGCTCGCTTGCGCGGCAGGAAGGAGTTGAGCAGAGCTCTGAATCCACCCGGCTCATCGACCGGCGTATCGATGACCAGGCGGGCGTAGACAATCTGGTCGTAGGCCTCACCCGTCGCCGTGACACCACGCATGACCCCTTCTCGGTGCATGCCCGACCACGTCGCCAGTCGCTGGCCGAACTGGTCGTCGGGAGCCACCCACGCCTCCACGCGAGGGTGCTCGGTAAGCGCCTCCGCCACCACCCGGCGTACCTCGTCGAGGGTCTGCTCGCCGGTCCAGGACACTCGTGCCACACCTTCGGCAACCGTCGTGACGGTGATCGACTCGCTCACCCGGCTCACCCTACTGAGTTGTGGGTGACGTCGCTGGCCATGGTTGCTTCACCATGCTGAGTAGGGAAACGGACACTCTGCACGGCGTCGACGGTGTGCAGAGTGACGACTTCCCTACATGGCATGGTGAAGCAACGCCGGTACGACGGAGTGGAAACGCGGGTACGACGGAGTGGATCGGCGGCGTCAGCGCACCACGTCGAAGCGGGCCATCATCCCGTGGTCCTCGTGGTCGAGCATGTGGCAGTGGATCATGAAGGACCCGGTGTAGTCCTCGAAGCGGGCCGCGACCTCGACCTCCTCGCCGGGTTCCAGCCGCCAGGTGTCTTCCAGACCCCGCTCCCACGGCGGCGGTGGCCCGCCATCGCGCAGCAGCGTGTGCCACTGCTCGGCGTGGATGTGCACGTAGTGAGTCATGTCGCTGGTGTTGCGCAGTCGCCAGCGTTCGACGGTGCCCAGTGTGGCTCGGTGGCCGACGCGGTTCGGGTCGAACGCGTGGCCGTTGATCGACCAGAACGTGCCGTGGTGCCCGTCGCCGCCGAGGCCGAAGGTCCAGGTCTTCGACACCGTGGTTGGCACTCGGCGTAGGCGTGGGGAGGGCAGTCGCGCGGGCAGCCGGGACGGGTCACCCTGCCCGGCGCCGACCTGGAACTGCATGAGCGCGGCCTGCCGGGCGTCTGCACCGGTCTCCCCGGGCCCCGCCGGCACCGAGTCGAGCACGAGATCACGCCCACTGGCTCCGTGGAAGTCGACGATCACGTCGGCCCGCTGCGCCGGGCCGAGCAGCACCCGCTGGCGGACCACCGGCTTGGGCAGCAGGCCGTTGCCGGTCCCGATCTGCACGAGGGGACGGCCGTCGGAGAGGCCGATGGCGTAGCTCGAGAAGTGCGAGGCGTTGAGCAGTCGTAGCCGGTAGCGGGTTGCGCTCACCGGGAGGTACGGCGCCAGGCGACCGTTCACCAGGACCCGGGTGCCCACCGTGGCGTCATTCGGCGGCGCCTGCGGGCCCAGCCACGCCATGGAACCGTGATGACCCACCATTCGGACCCCGTGAGTGAACGGATTGGTCAGCGTGTTGTCGCCACGGAAGGACCGGTCGGCCACCATCAGAGGCACGTCCCGGCGACCGGTCGGGAGTTTCAGCGTGTCGTGCGCCGCGTCCTTGACGAGGAACATCCCGGTCAGCCCCCGCCACACGTTGCGAGCGGTCTTGTCCATCCGATGGTCGTGGTAGAAGAAGAACGACGCCGGCTCCGGCTGGCCCCCGTAGGTCAGCGGGAAGTTGTAGGTGCGGGAGTGCCCCGGTCGCAACAGTTGTGTCGTCGGCTGTCCGTCGTGCTTCGAGGCGTGGT
>JARICB010000312.1 GCA_029264225.1 Nocardioides sp.
GTTGGTATGTCGATCCAGCCCTCGGAGTTCGCCAAGCTCGCCGTCGTGGTCGGGATGGCGCTGCTCGTCGCCGAACGTACCGAGGGTCGCTGGCGCCGCGGTGTCCGCAGTACCGAGGTGCTCGCGATGTTGGCGATCGCTGCCGTGCCGGCCGCGCTCATCATGCTGCAACCCGACCTGGGCACGATGCTGGTGCTCTCTGCCACCGTCTTCGGCGTGCTCGCCGTGTCCGGTGCCGATCGACGCTGGCTGATCGGGCTCGCGGTCGCGGGGATGGTGGCTGCGGCGGTGGCCGTGTCGGCCGGCGTACTCAAGGACTATCAACTCGATCGGTTCCTGGCCTTCACCAACCCCGGGCTCGATCCGCGCGGCGCCGGCTACAACACGGAGCAGGCGCGGATCGCGGTCGGCAACGGTGGTCTCTTCGGCCAAGGCCTCTTCGAGGGCTCGCAGACCCGCTCCGGCTTCGTCCCCGAGCAGCACACCGACTTCATCTTCACCGTGGCCGGCGAAGAGCTCGGACTGGTCGGCGCCGGTCTGCTGATCCTGCTGCTGGCAGTGGTCATCTGGCGCGCGCTGGCCATCTCCGCCGACACCGACGACATGTTCGGCCGGATCGCGGCGGCCGGAATCGCCTGCTGGTTCGGCTTCCAGGCCTTCCAGAACATTGGCATGTGCCTCGGGATCATGCCCGTGACCGGGGTGCCGCTGCCGTTCGTCTCCTACGGCGGCTCCTCGATGTTTGCGGGCATGCTCGCGCTCGGTCTGCTGCAGAACATCCACCTGCGGTCCTCGACGGCCCTGCCGACCCGGCTGCTCACCACTCCGCGGATGCTGGTGCGGCGCTAGCCTCGGCGGGCGGTGACCTCTTAGTTCCGTACCCCGGTTGGACACTCGGTCGCCGCGGGGACGACCAGGTCGGCATACACCCGTGCGTGGTCGGAGATCGCCGAGCGCAGGGCCTGCGCCCGCTGCGGCACGATCGCCGGGCTGGCGAGCAGGAAGTCGATCCGCGAACCGTTGGGACCGGTGCCCTCCGGGCCCGAGCCGACCGACTCCCAGACGTCGACGACCTGGGCGCGCAACGGCGCGAGGGTGGCAGTGTTAGCGGTGGCATTCATGTCTCCGCCGAGGATGATCGGCAACTGCTCGGAGGCCAAGATGTTGGCCACATAGCGTGCCTGGGACTCGCGGAGGCTGACCAGCTTGTTCTGGAGATGGGTGGTGTAGATCCGCACCTCCTGGCCGCCGATCTCGACCCCGGCGCGGAGCAACCCGCGCTGCTCGCCACCGGGGGCGTTGGGGAGTAAGTAGTTCTCGTTGTTGAGGATCTTGAAGCGCGACAGGATCGCCGTGCCGTACTGGCCGGACCCGGACGTCACGTTGGCGCCGAACGCGGATTCCATCCCGAGCGCGTCGGCGAAGTAGGCCACCTGGTCGACCCCACCGGTGCGGCCGTGGAAGCGGTCGACCTCCTGGAGCAGCACGATGTCGGGGTCGAGCGCGCTGATCTCGGCGGCGACGGTCCCGATGCCGCCGAAGGACCGGTGCGTATTGAAGTTCACTACCCGGATGTCGACCGAGCGCTGGAGCTTCTGGCAGGCGATGTCCTCGATACCCGGAGGCGGGGTGGGAATCACATCGGGTTCCGCGCTACCCTTCGCGGCCCGTTTCTTGGTAGGCAACGGCGCCACGGAGCCGTCGGGGGAGAGCAGCGGTGGCACCGTGTCGCTCTCGGTAGGGGCCGGGGCCACGGTGCCCTCCTGGGAGGGAGCGGTGTCCGGTGCAGTCAGGGCCGAGGGTCGATCCTGACCGCGGAGGTGATCCAGCACGATCAGCGCCATGACCACGGCGACGACCATGAGCAGCAGTCCGGCGCGGACGAGTTGCTCGCGCTTCATCACGTGCTGCTCCCGGAGGTCGACGATGTCTCGGCGTCGAAGCATGACGCCTGAAGATGTATGCCTACAAAGTGTGCCTGCCCCAGCCCGGAAGCGAGCATTGACATGCGATTCGGCACTCGACGTACCCTTAGGGTCGGCCCTTCCCTGATCTTTGAGGTGTTCTCGCTTGTCCACGACACAGTCCCGCGACTCGGCGTCCATCACGTCTGTGTTCTCGCTGCTCGAGCCACACCTCGCGTCGGTGCAGAAGCCGATCCAGTACGTCGGAGGCGAGCTCAACTCCACCCTCAAGGAGTGGGACTGCGCCGACGACGGTGGCCCCACTGTGCGGTGGGCGCTGATGTACCCCGACGCCTACGAGGTCGGCCTGCCCAACCAGGGCGTCCAGATCCTCTACGAGGTCCTCAACGAGCGGTCCTGGATCGTCGCCGAGCGCACCTACGCGGTGTGGCACGACATGGAGACGGTGATGCGCACCCACGGGATTCCGCAATTCACCGTCGATCAGCATCGTCCGGTTCGAGCCTTCGACGTCTTCGGACTGAGCTTCTCCACCGAGCTCGGCTACACCAACATGCTCAACGCCCTCGACCTGGCCGGGATCGCGCTGCACGCGGCCGACCGCACCGATGACGACCCGATCGTGCTGGCCGGTGGCCACGCGGCGTTCAACCCCGAGCCGATCGCCGACTTCATCGACGCCGTCGTGCTCGGTGACGGCGAGGAGGTTGTGCTGGCGATCTCCGAGGTCGTGCGCGAGTGGAAGGCCGAGGGCGAACCCAGCGGCCGCGACGAGTTGCTACGCCGGCTAGCGGTCAGCGGTGGTGTCTACGTGCCCAAGTTCTACGACGTGGTCTACGCCCAGGACGGCACCATCGAGGCCGTCGTACCCAATCGTCCCGGGATCCCGTTCCGGGTCGCCAAGCACACCCTGATGGACCTCGACGCCTGGCCCTACCCGGCGAAGCCCCTGGTGCCGCTGGCCGAGACCGTGCACGAGCGGTTCTCCGTGGAGATCTTCCGCGGCTGCACCCGAGGCTGCCGGTTCTGCCAGGCCGGGATGATCACCCGGCCGGTGCGGGAGCGTTCCATCAAGACCATCGGCGACATGGTGGAGAACGGCATCCGGATGTCCGGTTTCGACGAGGTCGGACTGTTGTCCCTCTCCAGTGCCGACCACACCGAGATCGGTGAGGTCGCCAAGGGGCTGGCTGATCGCTACGAGGACCAGAGCGTCTCGCTCTCACTGCCCTCGACCCGGGTGGATGCCTTCAACATCACGCTGGCCAACGAGTTTTCCCGCAACGGCCGCCGCTCCGGGCTGACGTTTGCCCCCGAGGGCGGCAGCGAGCGGATGCGCAAGGTCATCAACAAGATGGTCAGCGAGGAAGACCTGATCCGTACCGTCGCGACGGCGTACTCCCACGGCTGGCGTCAGGTGAAGCTCTACTTCATGGTGGGCCTTCCGACCGAGACCGACGACGACGTGCTCCAGGTCGCCGAGTTGGCCAAGAAGGTGATCGCCAAGGGCCGCGAGGTCACGGGCCACAACGACATCCGCTGCACCGTGTCGATCGGTGGCTTCGTGCCGAAGGCGCACACGCCGTTCCAGTGGGCCGGTCAACTCGACCACGAGACCACCGACGAGCGACTGAAGAAGTTGCGCGACCTGGTGCGCGCCGACAAGCGCTACGGCCGAGCCATCGGCTTCCGCTACCACGACGGCAAGCCCGGGATCGTCGAGGGACTCTTGTCCCGCGGTGACCGCCGGGTCGGTGCCGTGATCGAGCAGTCCTGGCGCGACGGCGGGCGCTTCGACGGCTGGAGCGAGCACTTCTCCTACGATCGTTGGATGAACGCCGCCGAGGTTGCGTTCGCCGATTCCATCGTCGATGTCGACTGGTACACCACTCGCGAGCGTGACTACGACGAGGTGCTCCCGTGGGACCACCTCGACTCCGGTCTCGACAAGGACTGGCTGTGGGGTGACTGGGAGGACGCCCTCGCAGCCGCCGACGGCGCCGACATCGAGATCGAGGACTGCCGCTGGACCCCGTGCTACGACTGCGGTGTCTGCCCCGAGATGAACACCGAGATCCAGATCGGACCCACCGGCCAGACGATGCTGCCGCTGACCGTCGTCTGAGCCGGCTGGGTATCGCGGGCACGCCCCGGATGCGAGGGCTCGGCGGCCCGGCCGCTCGTAGACGCGCGGACATTGGTCCCGCTCCGGCCCACCGCTGAGCGTGGCCGACGCAGTTTCCGACCACCAATGTCCGCGCGTCTACGAGCTGAGCGAAGCTGCGCGACCAGCCGGGACGGTCGCACCCGGGATCGTCGCCATCACCTCCGCGATAGGGTCGCCGACGTGCCAGACCCGACCCATACCGACGAGATCACCCGTCTCGCTGAGGAACTCGCGACTGCGCGGGCCGAGCTCGCCGCACTCCGCAGGGAGCAGGAGTCCTGGGCCGAGAAGGATGCCAAGATCCGCACCCAGCGAGACCGGGCGACCAGGACGGCCGACGAACTGTCGGCCGCACTCGCCAAGCGGTTGCGTCTCGACAATGCCGGCAAAGGGGTGGGGGCCGTGATCCGCAAGGACCGGCAGAAGCCGGTCACCAGGACCGAGGCGGCCCATCTCGAGCTGATCCGGGCCTCGAGTCTCTTCGACGATGCCTGGTATCTGCGTACCTACCACGACGTGGCGCACCTCGGAGAGGACCCGGCACTGCATTTCCTGCGGCACCCGTTCAATCCGTTCCGGCGCCCGAGCGAGGACTTCAACATCGGCCAGTACGTCATCGACCACCCCGAGGTGCTCGCCGACAAGGTCAACCCGCTCGTGCACTTCCTGCTCTCCGTGGAGTCCGAGGGCGCGGACGCCTACCCGCCCCGACCGCGATGACGGACCCTCGCCAGAGCGCCCGGGACGCGGCCGAGCTGGAAGTCCGGCAGGCGCGCGTGCGCGATTTCCAAGGGCGCTGGTACCGGTTCGCCAGGAAGTGGCGCGCCGCCGTGCAGGATGACCCTGGAGCCGCGGCCAGTGTGGTGCGCGAGGCCCTGACCGACGGGCTGAAGCCGATCACGCACGGGGACCCGCAGCCGCCACCACCCGACGTGCAGACCGATGCTGCGCGTGCTGTCGTCGCTGCGAGCGGTTTCTTCGACGAGCAGGAGTACGCCGCTCAGCACCGACTGCGCCGAGGAGTCGACCCGGTCCGCCACTTCGTCGAGCAGGGGTGGCGGGGTCTGCGGGCGCCGAGCCTGCGCTTCGACCTCTGGTCCTACTGGGCCAGCCACCTCGACCCGACCGACGACCAGGTCAACCCGCTGCTGCACTACCTGCTGGTCGGGCGACATGACGGGCTGAGCCCGGTGCCCGACCGGGTGCCGCTGCGGGAGCCCACGCGGCTGGGGCCGAACCCGACCCGGGTCTGCCTGTTCGCGGCCTACGACCGTGACGGGATCATCGACGACTACGTCGTGGACTACCTTGCCGAGCTGAGCCGGCATGCCGATGTCTACTACCTGGCCGACGGCGTGCTCGAACCCGGACAGCTCGACCGGATCGCGCACGTCACGAAGGACGCCTGGAGCGTGCCGCACGCGGCCTACGACTTCGGCTCCTTCTCCGCGCTGGCCCGCGACCTGGTCGGCTGGGACGTGATCGAGCGCTACGACGAGGTCATCTTGGCCAACGACAGTTGCTACCTGCTGCGCCCGCTCGACGACCTGTTCACGGAGATGGACGCCCGCGCCAGCGACTGGTGGAGCCTCCAGGCCACCTCGATGGAGCACGACGAGTCCTACGTCGTCGACGATGCGCCGATCCCGCTGGCGCACGCCAAGGAGCGTTTCATCGGCGCGCGCAAGTGGACCGACGTGGAATACCTGCACCTGAGCTCCTACTTCCTGGTGTTCCGCCGCCCGGTGGTCAGCGACCCGGGCTTCCGCTTCCGCCTCGACACGGTCAGCGGGCAGGGCGACAAGATGCTGGTGATCCACAAGTACGAGGTCGGCATCAGCCGCTACCTGATCGACGCCGGCTTCGACTTCGACACCTACTTCCCAGAACTGCACGCCTTCCACCCGCTCTACTCGCGCCACGTCTTCGACCTGATCGAGCGAGGGTTCCCGTTGATCAAGCGCAACTACGTTGGCGAGAACCCGCGCCACGTCCTCGGTCTCGATCAGTGGCGCGAACGACTCCTTGCGGCCCTGGATCCAGCGGACCCGCTCACCCCGATGGCTCATATCGAGGCCAACCTCGGACGGGTCTCGCCGATCGACCGGTTGCACGAGGCCTACGGCGTGCACCTCGACGTCGACGGCAAGCGGCGACTGATCCCGCGCCGCTCAGTGTGGGGCAACGCGCTGCGCACCATCGACAAGGAGAGCCCGACCTTCGACCACTGGTGGGCGTTCCCCGCCAATGTGCTGACCGGCCGCCTGGATCCGGGTCTGCGGGCCGTCTTCGAGCAGGTCAAGAACGACCCGAGCATCCACAAGGTCGTGCTCTCACGCTCCCGCCGCCTCGACGACGAGCTGCGCGGCGACAACGTCACCGTGCTGCCGATCGACACCGTCGAGGGTCAGCACGCCCTGGTCCGCTGTGCCCGGATCCTCGTCGACATCGAACCCAACCTGGCCATCAACCTGCCGCTGGCGCCCTCGCGTCACGACTTCGTGCACGTCGGCATCGGGCTGCCGCTCGTGCCGCACGCCGCCGGCGCCCAGCCGGAGGGCCAGTGGCGCAAGCTGCACGCCATGGCCGTCAGCTCACAGGCCGACGCGCTCGTGCGCAGCGCCGGAGACCCGGACCTGACGCTGGACAAGATGTGGCCCACCGGTCTGCCGCGTCACGACCTGCTGCTCGCTACCGAGCTCCCGTCCGACCTGGCCGCCGAGGAACAGCGACTGCGCGAGCTGATCGGCGAACGACGCCTCGTCGTGTGGTGGACGCAGTCGGCCAGTGCTGCCGGTGTTGGTGACGAGCTGGTGCGGATCGGCGACTGGGCCCGCTCCCACGACGTGGTGATCGGGGTCTGCGAACCCCGCGTCGACCGGCTCGACGGATTCACCCGGGCCTTCGCCGATCAGGACATCGTCACGCTCAACTCCCGCTCGACGCCGTGGCCGACGCTGGCTCACCGGCTCGCTGCCGCCGTCGTCACCGACCATGCACCGCAGGCCTATGACGCGCTGGTGCTCGGCACGCCCCTCATCGCCTTCGGGGCGACAGCCCCCAGTGGAGCACCACCTGGTGGAGCGCCACTCGG
>JARICB010000322.1 GCA_029264225.1 Nocardioides sp.
CGTCATCGGGTTGAGCAGGGTGAACTTGAGCCAGCACTCGCCGTCGATACGAGTCGCGGCCACCATCGATCGGCCGCCGGCATAGAGCTCGGAGCGGATCTTGCTGTTCATTCGGGACGCCGTGTCGGGGTCGAGGCCGCGAGGTCGGTAGCGGAACACCAGGGTGCTCAGGGCGGGCTCCGCGGCCAGTTCGATGTCGTGACACTGCATCAACGCGTCATGGACCTCGTGGGTCAGATCGATGACGGTGTCGAAGTAGTCGCCGATCAGATCGGCACCCATCACGCGCAGGCTGAGCCACAATTTCAGTGCGTCGAAGCGGCGGGTGGTCTGCATGGACTTGTCCACCTGATTCGGGTGCTCGGCATCCTTGGGGTTGAGGTAGTCCGCGTGCCAGGTGACGTGGCGAAGTGTGCTGGTGTCGCGCACGATCACCGCACTGGCGGAAACCGGCTGGAACCACGTCTTGTGGAAGTCGATGGTCACCGAGTCCGCCTGCTCGATGCCCTCAAGCAGATGGCGCCGCCGGGCCGAGGCAAGAAGGCCGCCTCCGTAGGCAGCATCGACGTGGAACCATGCCTGAGTTCGCCGGCACAGCGCCGCGATCGCCGGCAGTCGGTCAATGGCGCCGAAGTCGGTGGTGCCCGCCGTGGACACCACCGCCATCGGCACCAGGTTGTCGGCGACGCAACTTTCCAGGGCAGCGGCGAGCGCGTCGAGGTCCATACGATGCCGGTCGTCGACCGGTATCTGCACGACTGCTGCGTCGCCGAGTCCGAGGATCCGTGCTGCCTTCTGGATGGAGAAGTGACCATCGGCCGAGGCGAAGATGCGTAGTCTCGCGTTCTCCACGCTCCCGACCTGGTCACGGGCCAGGTGCATGGCCTGGAGGTTGGACTGGGTGCCCCCGCTGGTGAATATCCCGTCGGCCCCGTGTGGGCCGCCGGGTGTGAAACCGATGCGTTGCGCAGTCCAGGCGATCAGGTGCCGCTCGATGAAGGTGGCCCCGACACTTTGGTCGAAGGTGTCGAGTGAGGAGTTGACTGCGGAGATGAAGAGTTCCGCGACCAGAGCCGGGATGACGACCGGACAGTTCAGGTGGGCGGCGTAGCCGGGGTCGTGGAACCAGATCGCGTCATCGAGGTAGAGGGTGGACAGTTCCTGCAGGGCCGGCCCCATCTCGCCCAACGGTGCGTCGAGGTCCACGTCGGCCACCAACTTGGCGGCCAGCTCTGGTGATCTCCCGGTCGAAGGACCGCGCAACTGAGTGAGTTGCCGACCAAGATGGTCGATGCCGGTGGCCAGGGCCTCGGCCCAGTCTTCGGTGTGGGCCGGGTGGAACAGGTGGTGCGCGGGGTGAGGTGTCACCGCGAACTCCTTCCGAGTTAGGAGAGGCTTACCTTAGTAGAATGCGGTACGGCGTTGTCGACCCCGTCACCATGTGATCTGGGTCGCGTTCGATCGGCGGGGCATACTCGGGGCCATGACGGCCAGGATTCGCTCTTTCACCAAGGCCGGGTTGACCTTCGACGTGATCGACGAGGGGCCCATCGACGGTCCGATCGCTGTGCTCCTGCATGGATTTCCGCAGCGGGCCAGCTCCTGGAACCAGGTCGCGCGCCACCTGCACGGGCAGGGCATCCGCACCGTCGCGCCGGACCAACGTGGCTACGGCCCGGGCGCCCGTCCCCGCCGCAGGACGGCGTCCCGGCTGGCGAACCTGGCGGCCGAGGCGACCGCGCTGATCGAGCTGGTCCGCGACCCCGGCCACCGCGAACGCGAGCGGGTTCACGTCGTCGGCCACGACTGGGGCGCTGTGGTGGCCTGGACGGTCGCCGAGCGTGACGACCTGGTCGCCAGCCTGACTGCGGTTTCGGTCGGTCACCCGGCCGCGTTCCTGGCCTCGATGGCCGGCAGCCAAGTGGTGAAGAGCTGGTACATCGGGCTCTTCCAGGTGCCGGGGTTGCCCGAGCGGCTGCTGTCCGACCCGGGCAGGGCGCACCACATGCTGGCCTCGACCGGGATGACGAGGGAGATGCTGCAGACCTACCACCAGGAGATCGTCGAGTACGGCGCCCTGCGCGGCGGACTGCAGTGGTACCGCGCGCTGCCCTACGCCTCGCCGCGGGTGACGCGCAGCCGGATCAAGGTGCCGACCACGATGGTGTGGAGTGACGGCGACAGTGCGCTGGGACGCCGTGGAGCGGAGCTGTCTGAACGCTTCGTGGCCGCCCCGTTCGAACTCCAGGTGCTGGAGGGAGTCAGCCACTGGATTCCCGACGAGGCCCCTGAGGTGCTGGCCGAAATCGTGTGTGAGCGGATCGGCACGGCCGGCAATGGAACATCTCGGGCCCGCGGGCATTAACGTGGGACTATGACTGACCCTGAAATCGATGTCCCCCCGACCATCGACCTGAAATTCGATGATCTCGGACTCGACGAGCGGGTGCTCAAGGCACTGAAGAAGATCGGGTACGAATCACCCTCCCCCATCCAGGCCGAGACGATTCCGCCACTGCTCGCAGGACGCCACGTCGTTGGCCTTGCGCAGACCGGAACCGGCAAGACGGCAGCCTTCGCGCTGCCGATTCTGTCGCAACTCGACCCCAAGCAGAAGACGCCTCAGGC